>JALZLC010000034.1 GCA_030858885.1 Actinomycetota bacterium | reverse complement strand
CCTTGGCCAGGCCCAGGACGCCGTAGTAGTCCTTCTCGAAGTAGTCGCGCTGGCTCATCGTCTTCGTGCCCTATGTCGCTGCTCGCCTGCATTACCTGCCGCCGCTACCTGGCCACCTTGACCGAGGCCGGCCGCAGCACCCGTCCCTTGAAGCGGTAGCCGGGCCGTAGGACCTCGACGACGACCGGCTCGCGCTCGATCGGGTCGACCGGGTGACCGTTGGAGGACGCCTGCTGGTCGACCGCTTCGTCGTCGGAGGCCGCGACCTGCATCATCGCCTCGTGCTGGTTGGGGTCGAAGACCGACCCTTGGCCGTCGATGTCCTCCAGACCGGCTCGGCGCAGCACGTCCAGCAGCTGGCCGTACACCATCTGCACGCCCTTGGCCAACTGATCGGACGCATCCCGCTCGGAGGCCGCCCGCAGTGCGAAGCCGAAGTTGTCCAGCACGCCGAGCAGGTCAGTGACCAACTGCTGAGCGCCCCGGTCGAGGGCGTCCATGCGTTCTCTCGTGGCGCGGCGCCGGTAGTTCTCGAACTCGGCGCGCTCCCGACGCAGGTGGTCCAGGTACTCGTCGCGGCTGTGCTCGGCCTCGGCCAGCGCCGCCGCCAGTGGATCTTCGGACTCCGGCATCGGCGCAGGCTGTGGCTCGGATTCCGGCTCCGGCCCGGGCTCAGGCTCCAGCCCGGGCTCAGGCTCCAGCCCGGGCTCAGGCTCCGGCCCGGGCTCCGCCTCCAGCCCGGGGTCCGGCTCGTGCCCGGGCTGGGAGGTGGGATTGGCCTGCGGTTCGTGGGGATCGGCAGTCATGGCCTAGGCGGCACCCTTGTTGTCGTCGCGGTCCTCGCCCTCGTCCACGACCTCGGCATCGACGATGTCGTCGTCGCTGGAGCCTTGGCCGCCGGCGAACCCTCCGGTCGTGGCCTGACCGGCCTGGTCAGCCGCACCCGCGGCGTACAGGGCCTGGCCGACCTCCTGGCTGACCCGCATCAGGTCGTCGGTGGCCGCCGTGATGGCGTCGGCGTCGCTGCCCTCCAGCGCGGAGCGCACCTTGCCCTGCGACTCCTCCAGCCGCGCCTTGTGCTCGGCGGAGATCTTGTCGCCGTTGTCGCGGACCAGCTTCTCGGTCGAGTACAGCAGCGTGTCGGCGTTGTTGCGGGCATCGGCCTCGGCGCGACGCTTACGGTCCTCCTCGGCGAAGGACTCGGCGTCACGGACCATGCGGTCGATGTCCTCCTTGGGCAGCGCCGACTGACCGGTGATGGTCATCGACTGCTCCTTGCCGGTCCCCCGGTCCTTGGCGGAGACGTGGACGATGCCGTTGGCGTCGATGTCGAAGGTGACCTCGATCTGCGGCACGCCACGCGGCGCGGGCGGGATGTCGACCAGCTGGAACTTGCCGAGGGTCTTGTTGAAGCCGGCCATCTCCCGCTCACCCTGCAGCACGTGGATCTCCACCTGCGGCTGGCTGTCGTCGGCGGTGGTGAAGACCTCCGACTTGCGCGTGGGGATGGTGGTGTTGCGCTCGATGAGCTTGGTCATGACGCCGCCCTTGGTCTCGATGCCAAGCGACAGCGGCGTGACGTCGAGCAGCAGCACGTCCTTGACCTCGCCCCGCAGCACCCCGGCCTGCAGCGCGGCGCCGACCGCGACGACCTCGTCGGGGTTGACACCCTTGTGCGCGTCCTTGCCGCCGGTCAGCTCGCGAACCAGGTCGGCGACCGCCGGCATGCGGGTCGAGCCGCCGACCAGGATCACGTGGTCGATGTCGGCCGTGGAGCCGCCCGCGTCACGGATGGCCGCGTTGAACGGCGCCTTGGTGCGCTCCAGCAGGTCGGCGCTCATCTGGTTGAACTGCGACCTGGTCAGCGTGGACTCCAGATGCAGCGGGCCCTCGGCGGTCGCGGTGATGAAGGGCAGGTTGATGGAGGTCTCCGTGGTGGACGACAGCTCCTTCTTGGCCTTCTCCGCGGCCTCGCGCAGGCGCTGGGTGGCCATCTTGTCCTTGGACAGGTCGACGCCGTGGGCGTCGCGGAAGGACTTGACCAGCCAGTCGATGACCTTCTGGTCCCAGTCGTCGCCGCCGAGGTGGGTGTCACCCGAGGTCGACTTGACGTCGAACACGCCCTCGGCGATCTCCAGCACGGACACGTCGAAGGTGCCACCGCCCAGGTCGTAGACCAGGACGGTCTGCTCGGCCTCCTTGTCGAGGCCGTACGCCAGCGCCGCGGCCGTCGGCTCGTTGATGATGCGCAGCACCTCAAGACCCGCGATCTGGCCGGCTTCCTTGGTGGCCTGCCGCTCCGCGTCACCGAAGTAGGCCGGCACCGTGATGACCGCCTGCGTCACCTCGTCGCCCAGGTAGGCCTCGGCGTCGCGCTTGAGCTTCATCAGGATCCGCGCGCTGATCTCCTGCGCGGTGTAGTTCTTGCCGTCGATGCTGGTGCCCCAGCCGGTGCCCATGTGGCGCTTGACCGACTGCACGGTCCGGTCGGGGTTGGTCACGGCCTGCCGTTTGGCGACCTCGCCGACCAGCACCTCGCCGGACTTGGAGAAGCCCACCACCGACGGGGTCGTGCGCGCCCCTTCCGCGTTCGCGATGACCGTGGGCTCACCGCCCTCCAGGACGGCCACCACCGAGTTGGTGGTGCCCAGGTCAATCCCAACTGCCTTGGCCATGCTTGTTGCCACCTCCGGGCCCGTGCGGGCCGTCGTTGAAGTTCCGTCCGGACTAGGGTACCTGGTTGGAGTGCGGCGGCAACAAGATCTCAGCGTCACAGGCTGAGATTTTCCATGTCTTGTTGCTCAACCCGCGCTAGACCCGCCAGCGTTGCGGCAGCGGCCGTCCGCGACCGTCTGCTCTGTCCGGGCCGTGGAAGGCCACCATCAGGACCATGGGCAGGGCGATCACCACCACCGCAAGCAGCAACATCGACAGCGACGACATCAGTACCCGATCAGTCGGCGAGGGGCGTCGCAGCCTACGGCCTCACCGCGCCGACGGCAGGCCATCGGGCAATCGCACGCGCCACCCCTCCTCCACGCCGAGCTCGTCCAAGTAGCCCTGGTTGACCTCCAGCGCTCCCCGGTAGGCCACCTCGGGGTCATAGCTGGGACAGGGATCGGCGGCACACGGCTCCATGTCCAGCACACGCAGGATCTCGCCCCGGTGGTCGAAGAAGGCGATCGACAGCGGAATGCGTGTGTTCTTCATCCAGAAGCCCCCTTCGGTGTCGCCGGGGAAGCGAAACACCATGCCGGCGTTGGCCGCCAGCTCAGTGCGCTCCATGAGGCCGTAGCGGCGCTCGTCGGGGTCGTCGGCCACTTCGACTTGGACGGTGTGCTCCCTGCCCGCTCCACTCAAGGTCAGCGCCACGATGGGCGCTTGCCTGGCCGACGTGCCAGCGCTGGGCGCCGCCGGTGCCGCTTCGCCGTCAGGCGCGCTCGAGCAAGCGGCGGCGAGCAGCAACGTGACCAGCAGCAGGCGCATGCGCCGAGGATAGGTTCCCAGCCGCACCCTGCCTGCCTGGAAGAATCAGCGCACGGCGTGTGCCCAACGGGTGGGTACAACGCTGCGGCCTGCTTGCGGAGGAACGCGATGCGATACGGCGGGCGTACTGCTGGTGGTGGTGGTGCTGCTGGTCGGCTGCGGTTTGCCGCGCGATCCCGCCGGGACGCTGGCGCGCGTGGAGGCTTCCAGCCTGCGGGTCGGCGTGGTCAGCAACCCGCCGTGGGCCGACTTCTCTGACGGCGAGCCGACCGGCATCGAAGTCGAGCTGGTCAACCAGCTGGCGAGCGAGCTCGGCACCGATGTCCAGTGGCGGCCTGGCCCTGAAGCCGACTTGTTCGCGGCCCTTGAGGTCCGCGCGGTCGATCTGCTCGTCGGCGGTCTGACCGCGGATGACCCGTTCGTGGCCTCCAGTGCCGCCACCCGTCCCTACACCACGACCCGCCTGGTGGTGGGTCTGCCGCAGGACACGCCGCCGCGCGAGGATCTGGCAGGGCTGCGCGTGGCCGTCGAGCCCGGCACCGAAGCGGCGGGCACGCTGGTGGAGCTGGGCGCGGTTCCGGTGCTCACCGACGACGTGACAAGGATCCCCGGCAACGCGCAGGCCGTCGCCGTCGATGACTGGCTGCTGGACGACCTGCGCCTGCGCGACAGCGACGTGGTCCTGCACGAGTCGGCACACGTGTTCGCCGCGCCCCTCGGCGAGAACGGCTGGCTGGTAACCGTCGAGCGATTCCTGTTCTCCCGAGCGGCGCAGATCAGCGCCGCGGTGCGCCAGGCCGGGCCCTCATGAGGCCGGGTCACGGATGGGAGCTGCCGCCGGACAAGGCCCGCATCATGCGTCAGGCCGTACGCCTGGAGTGGCTGACCGTCGCCTACCTGATCTCGGCGGTGTTCTTCATCTACCTGACGTTGGGCTCCTCGCAGGCCATGAAGACCGCCTGGTTCGAAGACATCCTCAGCCTGATCCCGGCGGCCGCGTTCCTGTGCGCCGCGCTGGCGCTGTTCTGCATGGGGGCCTTCCTGCTGTTCGACGCCGTCTCTGCGCTGCTGGCCTTCGAGCATCCGACCATCGGGACCGTCGTGGTGTTGGGTCAGCAGGTGTGGCTGGGGTGGTTGATGCTGCCCGCCCTGCTATGGAGCGCGGTCCCCGCGGCGGCACTGGGCCGTGCCAAACCGCCGCTCGGCGAGGCGCTGCACGACAAGGTGCTGCACGCCGACGCGACCATGAACAAGGCGGACTGGATGACCGCCGGCGCCGCGATGGTGGGCGATGCTCGGCATCGGCCTGGGGTTGTGGTGGGCCGACGCGGTCGCGGCCGCCGTCATCTCACTGGACATCCTCCATGACGGGGTGAAGAACCTGCGCGCGGTGATCTCCGACCTGATGGACAGCGAGCC
>JALZLC010000008.1 GCA_030858885.1 Actinomycetota bacterium | reverse complement strand
CCCGCAACGACGGGCTGCCGGGCCTGGAGGAGACCTACGACTTCACCTGGCCCGAGGACCAGCAGTTCGTGTCGGAGTTCGGGGTCATCTACACCTCGACCGACGAGGGCAACCCGTGCAACTTCGGGGAGATCTTCACCACCGACGGTCGCATCGCAGCCCTCGAGCTGAAGGTCATCGAGGACGACGAGAACTTCTTCCTGTCCTACCTGTCGTCGCTGACGATGCCGGAGGAGTTCTACGAGGCGAACCCGGAGATCAGCGAGATGTTCGGGCGTGTGGGCGAGCCACTGACCGAGGAGGAGATGACCGCGATGAACGCCCGGGTCGACGTCGACGGCGAGTTCGAAGAGGACGTCGCCCGCGAGTGGCTGCAGGAGCAGGGCTTCATCGAGTAGCGAGTCCGACTACCCGCTGGCCAGCAGGTCACCCCACGTGCGCAGCCCAAGGGTGGCCTGCCCGGCGGAGAAGGGGTTGATGACGGCCAGGAGGGCGCCGTCCGCATCGCGGAGTTCCGCGCGGAGCCACTGCCATCCGCTCGCGTCCCACAGGCGTTCGACGGCTGCGGTGCCGGTCCCGTCCGCGGGCTGAAGGGCGACGGCTTCCTCACCGCCGGTGCCGACCCAGTGGACGGCGGTGCCCGGGGGTGCGTTCGCCACGTCGACCTGGACGCGGACGCTGGCCCGTCCCCACGGCTGGCGGGCGAGCGCGGCGGTCAGTGAGGCACCGGGCGGGAAGGAGTCCGCACCGACCACCGCGTACGGGTCGAGGACCGGTCCGCGCGAGACGTAGGTCCGGCCGACACGGACGGCAGCGACGATCGCGACGACCGACAGCTCGTCGGCCAGCACCGCGGTCCACGGGTCCCCGACCACCGATGATGGGCCGCCTGGCAGGTAGCTGTCGTGCGGCAATAGGTGGGTGTCGCTGCCGCCGATGCCGGTGATGCGGTGGCCGTCCTCCCACAGCCGCGACCACAGCGCCAGCGTCGGCTCGATCGCCTCGTCGTTGCGGGGGTACGTCGGGTCGTTCCAGATCTCCAGGGCCTCGAAGGCGTCCAGCGGCGTGTCCGTCCAGCGCCACGCCCACGGCGGCAGCAGGGGATGGTTGATCGAAGTCAACGCACCCTGCGCCCGAGTGTCGGCCAGCAGGCGAGTCATCCCCTCGGAGCTTTCGCAGCCGCCGTCGGCGGCGTTGGGCCGCCACTCCAGCCAGCGGTGCACGCCGATCGCATTGAAATGACCCGCCGACGAGGTCACCTCGGTGCCGGGAACGACCAGCACCTCGTCGGTCGGCCAACCGGTGGTCAGCAGGTTGTGCTCGGTGATGCTAAAGAAGTCCAGGCCCCGTGCCGACGCCTGACGGGTCAGCGCTGCGGGTGACTGCTGGCCGTCGGACGCCCGGGTGTGGGCGTGGAAGTCGCCGCGGTACCACCTGCGCTCGGTTCGCAGCCGGCGGGTGAGGTGGCGCGGGTCAAGCGCCAGCGGCGCGGCCCCGGCGCCCGTGGCGTGCCAGGAGTGGGCGCCCACGGGTGGCAACGTGCCCGCCGGGGCCTTGCCGGAGCCGTACTCGACCTCGACGGAGTAGGCACCCGGTCGGGTGCTCCCAGCGCCGAAGACCTCGACCCGCCACGATCCCGCCGCCAGCGGCCCCGGCACCGTCCCGACGGAGCTGCGCGTGGGATCCAGACCGACGACGACCTGCTCGGAAGCGGACTTGCCCCAGTACTGTGCCCGCACCCGCTGGTCGGGGTCGAGCAGTATCAGGCTGAACTCCGGGATGTCGTTGTCGTGGACGTCCAGCCGCAGCCATCGCGGGTGCCCCGCGACCGCGACATCGTGCACGTGGTGCAACGGCACGCCGGAGCCCTGAGCCTGTCCCCGCCGCAAGTCGCTCACCGCCTGCCAGCCGTTTCACGGTCGCTGTGGCGCTAAACCGCCGTGGCGCCCTCGCCCGCGACCAGCGAAGGTGGCCGGCATGCTCGCCGCGACCGCAGCGGTGCTGGCGTCGGCGGTGCTGCACGCCGGCTGGAACCTGCTCGTGAAGCGCAGCTCCGACCGGCTCATCGCGGTATGGGCGCAGTTCGCGATCGCCGCCGTGCCGTTCCTGCCCGTCCTGGTCGTGACAGGAGTCCCCGAGCCTGCGACGTACCCCTTCATCGCGCTGTCAGCGGTGCTACAGGGCGCGTACGGGGTCGCGCTGGCAAGGGCGTACCAAGTCGGTGATCTCTCGGTGGCCTATCCGGTCGCTCGTGGCGTGTCACCGCTGCTGACCAGCGTCGGCGGCGCGATGCTGCTGGCAGATCCGCTGCCGCCCGCCGGCTACGTCGGCGTCCTGCTGACCTGCGCCGGGCTGCTGTGGATCGCGTCGCGAGGCGGCCGTGCCCGAGGGCTTGGATGGGCGTTGACGACCGGCGTGCTGATCAGCGGGTACATGTTGTCGGACACCGCCGGGGTGCGCGCGGGACAGGACACCCTGCGCTACACCGCGGCGCTGTTCGTGGCCAGCGCCGTCGTGCTCAGCGTGGTCGTACTTGCCCGCCGGCCTCCGGGCCTGATCGCCGCGTCGCTGCGCCGGACTCCGGGTGCGCACCTGCTCAACGCCCTGTGCGCCGGGGTCGCCTACGGGCTGGTGCTGGTCGCCCTCAAGGCCGCTCCGGTGGCGTACGTGGCCACGTTGCGCGAGCTGTCGGTCGTCTTCGGCGTCCTCGGTGGCTGGCTGCTGCTGCACGAACCCTTCGGCGGCGCCCGGACCGCCGGCGCTGTCGCCGTGGCGGCAGGCATCGGCGTGCTCATGGCGGCCGCGATCGGCTGAACTCCGGACGACGTCGTGGCGTCCCCCGGACGCAGAGCGTGTAGCGTCGGTCGGCCAGCAACCAGGAGTCCGCCGTGCTCGTGGTCTCCATCAGCGACTTCCTGTGGTTCGTCGACCACGCGCTCGACGAGATGATGACCATAGTCGGCCAGTTGGGTGACGACACCGCCAACCGGCGCCCGGACCTGGCCGGTGCCAACTCCCCCTACGCCATCCTCAGGCACTGCCTTGGCGTGATGGAGTACTGGGGTGGCGCCATGGTCGCGGGGCACGTGATCGCCCGCGACCGCGACGCCGGGTTCCGAGCGCACGGACCCGTCGCTGAGCTGCTGCACCGGACCGTTGCGGCGCGCCGGCAGCTTGCGGCAGACCTGTCGGCCGCCGAGCCGCTGGCCGCTGTGCGCGGCCCGGTCGATCCAGAGGACGCGGAGCTTCCGTTCGGCAGGACCCAGGGAGGCGTGCTGCTGCACATCCTCGAAGAGCTCGCGCAGCACCTCGGACAGATGCAGCTTTCGCGCGACGTCCTGCTCGGTGTCCGCGCGGCCGGCCAAGGGTGAAGCCGCGGCGACGTCGTGGTCGTCACCCACGCCCGGCCGCTGAGCGACGACCTCTCAGGCGGTGGCTGTCTGGCCGGACTCGGTCATCAACCCTGCCTCGATCCAGTCCTGCTTGCCGGCCTCGTAGTCGAACACGCTGGTGTAGCCCAGCTGGGTCAGCCGGGTGGCGGCGATCGTGGAGTTCTGGCACGCGGCATTGGAGCAGTAGACGACGATCTCGGCGTCCTGGTCGGCCAGCAGTCGCGGGGCGAGCTCGTCGACCCGGTCGTGGGGGAGGTTGATCGCGCCCGGAAGGTGTGCCTCCACGTAGTACATCGGCGGCAGGGCCTCGACGACGATCGCGCTGCCGGCATCGATCTTGGCGGCGACCTCGTCACGGGTGATGGCGGTGGCCATGGTGTCCTCTCTCGTCTCTGGGTAAATATGTGCGTCTGCACACACGCTATAACTCCGTGCGTCCGCACGCTATTCCCCGTAGGGTCCGTCGAAGATGGACACGCGCCCGCAGAGCGACGACATTGACCTCGGGGTGGCCGCTTGGGCGGCGCTGTTGCGCACCCAGGCCGTGGTCGTGCGCCTCCTCGAGCGACGGGTCCAGCAGACGACGGGGCTGCCGTTGTCGTGGTACGACGTGCTGCTCGAGCTCAACGCGGCCGAGGGCAGGCGGCTGCGGATGCAGCAGCTGGCCGAGCGGGTGGTGCTCAGCCGTACCCGTGTCAGCCGCCTGGTGGACGAGATGGTCGTGGCGGGGATGGTCGCCAAGGGTTCCGACCCCGTCGACGGGCGGGCCACGCTCGCCGCCATCACCGCCCGTGGTCGGCAGGCACTGCGAGAGGCTGCCCCGGTCTACCTCGCGGGAATCCGCGAGCATTTCTCCCGGCACCTCGACCACGACCAGCTGCGAGCCGTTAGGGCCGGCCTGGAACAGGTCCTTGCCGCCAGCGGTTCATACCCCCGGGAGGCTCGCGGCCGCTGACCGCCGGAGGAGCGGCTGGCGGAACACGGAACGGCCCCCCGACGACGCTCGGTCGGGGTTACCCCGACCGCGTGGCAGGGCCGAGGCGCACCGCTCGGAAGTCGGCAACGATGTGGTCCGCACCGGTCAGCGGCGCCGCCAGCTCGGCTGTGGCGGCGACGCCGACGACGACGCCTACACCGGCCAGCCGGCCGCAGCGCACGTCGCCCGCGGTGTCGCCGAACAGCGCCGCCTGTGCCGGCGCGACGCCCAGCGCCCGGCAGACGGCGGTGACCGGCTCGGGGTCGGGCTTGCCGGCGCTGACCATGTCGTCGCCGACGATCGCGCCGACGGCCCCGCTCAGGCCAGCCAGCTCCAGGTGTTCCTGCGCGGTGGCCGTGTCGTCGGCGGTGACGACCCCGACTGCCACGCCCGCCCCAACGGCCTGGTCCAACAGCTCAACCACGCCGGGTGTGAGGCGCAGCGCCCTTTCCCAGTCGTCGGTGGCGTCCACGTGGCCGCGAGCGGTAACCACGATCTCCTTGGCTCGATGCCACGGCACACCGTGTTGGTACAGACCCGTCGCGACGGCCGTCAGCACGTCGGGCATGGAGCCGATGGCCAGGGGACCGACGGGGTCGTAACAGCGCGACGCACCGTCCCAGCCGATCCATGGCCCGAGCTGCCGGCCGACGTCCGGTGACCCGACCGCGCTGCTCACCTCCTCCAGCAAGCGGTCGGCCCAGCCGCCCCAGAGGGTGGCAAAGTCGAACAGTGTGCCGTCCTTGTCGAACAGCAGGGCCGCGACCCGGTAGGCGCACCCGCCAACCCAGAGGGTGGCCACGGCCATACTGAGCCCGCCGACTGATCGGCCCGGGGGGAGGGCTAGGCCCGGGTGCCGGCGGCGATCGTGGACTCTTCCAACCCGAAGCCGCGCCGGTAGATCCAGGCGTAGGAGCGCTCGTCGAGGTCGCGGGGGTTGCCGATCGTTTGGGGGTTTTTTTTTTAATAGGCGGGCAACCTCGTGT
>JALZLC010000001.1 GCA_030858885.1 Actinomycetota bacterium | reverse complement strand
CGCCGCGTCGGTCACCAGCACCGTCCAGATCCAGCTCGCCACCGCCAGGTGCGGCACGACCGTCCAGGCCTGCGAGCCGTTGAAGAGGTTGGCGGCTCCCAGAGCGATCTGCACGACCACCAGCCCGCAGGCCAGCGCGGGCAGTCGCAGCAGCCACGGGCCGTGGTCGAGCTCGCGGTGCCGGGCAGCCACCATCAGCAAGTAGCCGACGGCCAGCATCAGGGCCAGGGCGAGGAGGCGGTGGCTGACGTGGAAGAACTTCTGCTCGGTCCCGGCACCCGCCACCCCCGGCGACAGCCAGGGGAAGCCGCGGTAGGCCAGCCCGGCGCCGATGCCCGTGACGTGCCCGCCCACCAGGATCTGGGCCAACGCCAGGAGAGCCACCCAGGCAGAGGTTCGAGCCCGTCGCAGGTCAGCGGCGCTGCGCTGTGTCACCCGGCCCGCTGGCGACGCCAGCTCCACGGTCAGCGCCACCAGGCCCGCGACAATCAGCATCGCCAGGCCGAGGTGGGCGGTCACCAGCTCGGCGCGCAGCTTGAGCAGCACCACCGCCGCTCCCAGCGCGGCCTGCCCGAAGACCCCAACGACCGCGGCGAGGGCCGGCAGCCACACGCGTGGGCGATGCCGGTATCCGACCAGCGCCCAGGCCGCGACCACGATCACCAGCACCAGCAGCAGGCCGGCGACACTGCGGTGCCCGTGCTCGATCCAGGCGTTGGCCAGCGTCAGACCCTCGGGCAGATCGGCCTGCCGGGGGATCCACTTGCCGTAGCAGCGAGGCCAGTCGGGGCAGGCCAGCCCGTTGTCCGTCCCGCGCACAAGGCCGCCGAGACCGACCAGGATCAGCGACGTGACGGTGGTGACGACGGCCAACTTGGCAAGACCTGCCAGGCGTCGAGCGGGGTTCGGCACCAAGATCCTCAACGGTCGGACGGGGCGCGCGCCGCACGGCGTCGACCGCGGCTGCGCATGCCCGCTCAGTGTAATGGTCACCTCCTTCCTCCTCGACCCTCGGGCGCAAGTGGCGGCCGGCCGTTGCCGCCGCGACGATGGCCCTATGACCTCTGCCTCCGCACTGCTCGACGCCACCGGCACGCTCGACGTCGAACGGGTACGCGCACGCTTCCCCGCGCTGGCCCCCACCGCGGACGGCCGTCGCGTCGTCCACGCCGACGCGCCCGGCGGCACGCAGGTGACCCGGGGGGTCATCGAGGCCATGTCGGCCTACCTGCGCGACCACAACGCCAACTCCCACGGCGGTTTCCCGACCTCAGCGGCGAGCGACGCGATGGTCGGCGACGTCCGGACGGCGGCCGCCGGATTCCTCGGGGGCTGGCTGGAAGGAATCGTCTTCGGGCCGAACATGACCACGCTGACCTGGCACTTCTCCCACGCCCTCGATCCGCGGGTGGGCAGCGACGACGAGCTGGTGGTGACCCACCTTGACCATGACGCCAACGTCAGCCCGTGGATGAAGCTCGCCGAACGCACGGGCGCCAGGCTGCGCTGGGTCGAGCTGGACCCTGCCAGCGGTCGGCTGAACCTGGACACCCTGGCGGTGTCGCCGCGCACGCGGCTGGTGGCCTTCCCGGCGGCGTCCAACGCCCTCGGGACCGTGGTGGACCCCGCACCGTTCGTGGCAGCGGCCCGCAGCGTCGGCGCGCTCACCTTCTGTGACGCCGTCCACGCGGCGCCGCACGTGCCGCTGTCGCAGCGTGCCGACGGGATCGACGTGCTGGTCTGCTCGCCATACAAGTTCTTCGGACCCCACGCCGGGCTGCTGTCGGCCGACCCCGCGTTGCTGGCGGAGCTGCGGCCCGACAAGGTCCGCCCCGCTCCGGACGAGGGCCCGGACCGCTGGCAGACCGGCACGGCCACCTTCGAGGCGATCGCCGGCATCGGCGCCGCGCTTGACCACGTCGCCGACCTCGGCATGGACACGATCGGCGCCCACGAGCGCGCGCTGTCGCAGCGCTTCCTGGACGGCCTGTCGAGGTTGGACGCCGTCACGCTGCACGGCCCGCCCGACGCCGCACAGCGCACGCCGACCTTCGCGGTCACGGTGCGCGGCCACACGCCCGCCCAGGTCGCCGCCCATCTGGCGGGCCGCGACATCTACACCTGGGCGGGTCACTACTACGCAGTGGAACCCATGCGCGCCCTGGGCCTGCTCGATGCCGGCGGCGCGGTGCGCATCGGCTTCGTGCACTACCACGGCGCCGAGGACGTCGACCGGGTGCTGCAGGCGCTGGCCGACCTCAACTGAAGCGACGGAGGTGGACGTGCTT
>JALZLC010000363.1 GCA_030858885.1 Actinomycetota bacterium | reverse complement strand
GGTCCCCTCTTGTCCTTGATCTGCTGTTGCTTCAGCAAGTGTGCTTCAAGCACGGTTCGGGCGTGCGCCGCCGCCACGCAGTTCGGTGACCGCGGCGTGCAGGCTTTCCACGCAGCGGTCGACGTCGGCGTCGCTGATGACCAGTGGTGGGCAGAAGCTGACCGTGGCCGTCCCGATGGGACGGGCGATGACCCCTGTGGTCAGCATCCGGTCACGCACCGCCGCGGCGTCGGTGTCGGCGTGCAGGCCTGCGGCCCACACCGCGCCGTCACCTCGCACCTCGGCGATGTGGCCGTCGTCGGCCAGAGACCGCAACCCCGAGGCGAGGCGTTCGCCGATCTTGGGCGCGCGTTCCAGCAACCCCTCGCGGCGGGTGATGGCCAGGGCTGCCAGCCCCGCGGCGCAGGCCGTCGGGTGGCCGCTGTAGGTGTGACCATGGCGCAGCACCAGGTCGGGGTCGGCTTCCAACGCCTGGCGCACCGCACTGCCGACGACCACGCCGCCCAGGGGCACGTAGCCAGAGGTCACCGCTTTGGCGAAGGTCACAAGGTCTGGCCGGACACCGAAACGCTCGGCGCCCCACCACGCGCCCAGCCGGCCGAACGCGCAGATCACCTCGTCGAGAATCAGCCAGGCGCCGTGCTGATCGCACAGCCGCCGCAGCCCCTCCAGGTATCCCGGGACCGGTGGGTACACGCCGGCGGCGCCGATCACCGGCTCGGCGATCACCGCGGCGATTTGGTGGCCACGCTCGGCGAACACCGCCTCGACGGCAGCCAGGTCGTCGTGCGGGGTCTGCACCACGTCGGGCAGCATCGGGCCGAAGTGCTCCTGGTTGAGGGGCAGGCCGGTGGCGGCGAGACCGCCGTACGTGACCCCGTGGTAGGACGGGCGTCGGCTGACGATGACCTGCCGCTGGGGCTCGCCGCGCAGCGCGTGGGCAAGTCGGGCGATCTTGATGGCGCTATCGACCGCCTCCGAGCCGCTGGAGGTGAGAAAGATGCGCGCGGCGCTCACCGGCGCGATCGCGACCAGCTCCTCGCACAGCTGGTCGGCCGGGTCGTTGGTGAACTTCTCGAAGGTGTGGAACGCGGCCAGCTTGCGCAGCTGCTGGGCAACGGCGTCGGCGATCTCGGCGCGCCCGTGACCGACGTTGCAATACCACAGGCTAGCCATGGCGTCGACGTAGTCCCGGCCTTGGTCGTCGGTGACGATCGCGCCATGGCCGGAGACGATTCGCAGGAACTCCGTGGCACTGGGTTTGGCGAAGGGATGCAGAAAGGCCGGAGGAGCGCTCACAAGGCGACGCCTTCGACGGGACCGCCGGGTGCTCGGTCGTCGGTGTCGACCTGCATGCCGCCCATCTCTTTCTGCGCCTCGCCGAGCACCTGGTCGAGGATGTCGACCAGCTCGCCGAGGATGGAGCGGTCGGCCACCAGCGGCGGCGAGATCTGGATCACCGGCTCGTCACGGTCGTCAGCGCGGCAGATCAGGCCGAGCTCCAGCAGCCGTGGCGACAAGAAGCCGCGCAGCAGCCGCTCGGCATGCGCGTCGTCGAAGGCGACCTTGTGCTCGCGGTCGGCGACCAGCTCCAACGCCCAGAAGTAGCCGGTGCCGCGGACGTCGCCGACGATCTCGTGGCGGGCCATCAGCTCGCGCAGCTGCTCCCCTAACCACGCGCCGTTGCGCTGCACGTTGCCAAGCACGTCCTCGCTGTCGAAGACGGCGAGGTTGGCCAGCGCCACCGCGCAGGCGACGGGATGGCCGCCCCAGGTGGCGCCGTGCAGGAACATGGCTGCGGGGTTGGCGCGCATGGCGTCGCCGATGCGCCGGCGGAACACCAGGCCGCCCAGCGGCAGGTAGGCCGACGTCACTCCCTTGGCAAAGGTGATGATGTCTGGCACGAACCCGTAACGCTCGGCGCCCGTCCAGGTTCCCAGTCGCCCGAAGGCGCAGATGACCTCGTCGGACACCAGCAGCACCCCGTGCCGGTCGCAGATCTCGCGGACCTGCTGGAAGTAGCCATCCGGCGGGGTGAGGCAGCCGCCCGCGTTCTGCACCGGCTCAAGGAAGACGGCGCTGACGGTCTCAGGGCCCTCCTCGAGGATGATCTGCTCAATGGCGCCCGCGGGATCGTCGGATTGGGGCCGGTAGGCGTTGGTGTTGGGCGCGTAGCGGTTGCCGGTGGGCATGATCGCCGCGAAGGGCTCGCGCAGCCCTTCCAGGCCGGTCACCCCCAGCGCGCCCAGAGTGGTGCCGTGGTAGGCGAACCGGCGGCTAATCACCTTGTGCCGCTGCTCGTCGCCGTTGAGCACGTGGAACTGGCGGGCAAGCTTGAGCGCTGTCTCCACGGCCTCCGACCCCGAGTTGACGAAGAAGCAGTGCTCCAGGTCACCGGGGAACCGCTCGGCCAGGGCGCCGGCGAGGTCGATTGCCGGCTGGTGGGCGGTCGCCCAGTTGGTGGCGAACGCCAGCTTGGACATCTGCTCGGCGGCGGCCTTGGGCATCTCCGGCCGCCCGTAGCCGACCTGCACGCAGAACAGCGCCGACAGCCCGTCCAGGTAGCGCTTCCCGTCGGTGTCCCAGACGTAGCAGCCCTCGCCTCGGTCGATCACCGGGACGCTGGGGTGCTCGCCGAGCCAGTCGGCCGTCCGGGTGAAGTGCAACCACAAGTTGCCGTCCGACAGCTGAGCCGACTTGGTCATCCCAGTCTCCTACCGCGTGTTGCTCGACAAACGCTCAGCGTAGGCGGCATCTTCGCTGCTGTCGTTGGCCGTTCGGATAAGTCCGGCCGCACACCGTTGGCCAGGTCTTCGCAGGGGGCACCCGGCTAGGCATCGATGTTGGACATGACGTGTTTGAGACGCGTGTAGTCCTCGAACCCGTACAGCGACAGGTCCTTGCCGTAGCCTGAGTGCTTGAAGCCGCCGTGTGGCATCTCGGCCACGATCGGGATGTGGGTGTTGATCCACACGCACCCGAAGTCCAGGCGTTTGGCCATGCGCATCGCCCGGCCGTGGTCGCGGGTCCAGACGCTGGACGCCAACCCGTAGCGCACGCCGTTGGCCCACGCCGCGGCCTGGTCCTCGTCGTCGAACCGCTGAACGGTGATGACCGGACCGAAGACCTCCTCCTGGCTCATCTCGTCGTCCTGTCGCAGACCGGCCACCACCGTCGCCTCGTGGAAGTACCCACCGCTGCCGGTCAACGTCGAGCCACCAGCCACGACCTCGTTGTGGGCGGGGCGGCGCTCCAGCAGCCCCACCACACGGCCGAGCTGGTCGGGGTTGTTGAGTGGCCCGAACTCGGCATCAGGATCCGACGGACTCCCGGTACGCGTCGCCTTGGCCTGTTCGGCTAGGGCCGACACGAAGTCGTCGTGGACACCAGGCGCGGCCAGCACGCGCGTTGCCGCCGTGCAATCCTGGCCGGCGTTGAAGTAGCCGGCCCCGGCGATCGCCGCGGCGGCTGCATCCACGTCGGCGTCGTCGAACACCACCACGGGCGCCTTGCCACCCAGCTCGAGGTGGACCCGCTTGAGATCGTCGGCGGCTGCGCGGGCCACCGCCATGCCGGCACGGACGCTGCCCGTGATCGACACCATGGAGGGAATCGAATGGGTGACCAGCGACGCGCCGGTCTCACGTTCGCCGCAGACCACGTTGAACACCCCCGGTGGCAGGAACTCGGCCATCAGTTCGGCCATCCATCGGGTACTGACCGGCGTCGTGTCCGACGGCTTGAGCACGACGGCGTTGCCGGCGGCGATGGCCGGACCCCACTTCCACACAGCCATCATCATCGGGTAGTTCCACGGCGTCACCTGGGCGCAGACGCCAACCGGCTCGCGGCGGACGAACGAGGTGTGACCGGGCATGTACTCCCCGGCCGCCTTGCCCTCCAGAACCCGGGCGGCGCCGGCGAAGAAGCGGATCTGATCCACCGCCGGCGGCACCTCCTCGTCCATCGTGAGCTGCCGCGGCTTGCCGGTGTTCTCGCACTCCAGATCGACGAGCTCATCCGCTCGGGACTCGATCGCGTCGGCGATGCGCAGCAGCGCCAAGCTGCGCTGGGAGGGCGTGGTCTCCCGCCACGACTCGAACGCCTTGGCGGCAGCTGCGCAGGCCGAGTCGATGTCGGGTTGACCCGACAGGGGTGCGGTGGCGAACACCTCGCCGGTCGAGGGATCGACCAGGTCAGTGGTGCGCCCGTCGGCGGCCGGCTGTGCCGCGCCGTTCACGAAGTTGGTCAGGGTCCGCATCGGTCCTCCGCGTTCCGCCCGGCCGAGCGCGTCTCGCCCGCGCCGGGATTCTGGACGGCACTTGGCCAGGTGTCCAGGTAGGCTGCCGTCGCACCTGGCGGGTCAGGTGCAGCCGAGGGGGAAGTTCGTGCCGCTGTTCCTGCGCAAGCTGTTGGCCGATCCCAGCCTCGGCCTGCAGCTGGTAGCCGGCGCAACGGGGCTGGACCGACGGGGAGCGGTGCGCTGGGCCCACATCTCCGAGATCCCCGATCCGACCCCGTGGCTGGAGGGTGGCGAGCTGCTGCTCACCACGGGTCTGGCCATCGCCTCCGATGAGACGCTGCAGCGGCGGCTGGTGGCAGGCTTGGACGCCCGCGGCTGCACAGGGGTGGGCTTCGGACTCGGTGTGGTGTGCGACGACGTCCCGGCAGCGTTGGCCGACGAGGCCGAACGGCGGCGGCTACCTCTGTTCACGGTGCCCTACGAGGTGCCGTTCCTGGCGGTCACCAAGCGGGTGTCCAGCGAGATCTTCGACGAGCACTACGCCGCGCTGCGGGGTGCGGTGGACCTGCAGCGCTCGGTGCTAGCCGCTGTGCTCGCCGACGCCGGTGCACAGGGCGTGCTGGCCACCGTGGCGCGCGCGATGCCGGAGGTTGACTGCGTGCTGTTCGACTACTACGGCCAGGTGCTGGCCGAACATGGTGCGACCGATGACGGGGTCCGGCCAGCAAGCTGTGGGCCGGGTTGGGAGGCATCGGCACGCGCCGCGACCGCTTCGACACCGAGCTGGACGGACGCAACGTGCACGCCGGCGTCGTGCGGCTGGCCGACACCGCGGAGGCGGTGCTGGTGGTCGTGGCCGATCGCGCCCTGCACGAACACGAGTTGCTGTTGTTCGAGCAGGCCGTCACGGGCGTGAGCCTGGAACTGGCTCGTGGGCTCAGCGTGCGCGAAGCGCGCCGCGGCCGCGTGGACGACCTGCTGTCGGAGGTCGCCGAGCACCGTATCGGTCAGCAGGTGCTGACCCGCTCGCTGGCGCGCCTTGGCATGGATACGACCGCGCCCTACCGGGTGCTGTGCCTGCGCACCGCCCCGCCGCGCACCGGTGATCGCCCGGCACCCGACGAGCGCAACGTCGCCACCCTTGTCGAGGACGTGCTCACCGATGGCGATCGCGTTCCCTTGCTCGGACGCTACGACGGGTTGCTGTACTGCGTCGTCGCGCCGCCCGACGGCAACCAGGGTCAGCGAGTTCATGCCGCGCTGCAGTCGCGTGGGTGGAGCCAGGTGTGCATCGGCCGCAGCCGGCCGCAACGAGACTGCAACGATCTCGGGGCAGCACTGCTGGAGGCCGCCGCAGCGGCGGCGGCGCTGCAGGCGGGTGTCACCGACGTCGAGGCCCTTGGCTTGAGTGGGCTGCTCGCGGGGCTCGGCGGAGACTCGGCCGCCGGGGCGTACGTCGAGCGGGTCCTTGGTCCTGTCCTGGCTCACGACGCCCGCGCCGGCCTCGACGGCGGCAGCTTGGTGTCCACCCTGCGTGCCTACCTGCGGCACGGGTGCCGGCCGGGGCCGACGGCAGCCGAGCTCGGGGTGCACCGCCACACCCTGGCCTACCGGCTGGATCGGGTCGCGATCCTCACCGGGCGCAGCCTTCGCGAAGGGTCCAACCTGCTAGAGGTCGGCCTGGCCCTGGAGCTGCACGACGCCGCGGCAGGATCGGCGTGACCGACTACGGCGACCTCAGCTTCTGGATGGACGAGGCGGGACCGATCCAGCCGCGCGCCGCCCTGCCCGGCGACCGCGACGTCGATGTCGCCGTGCTGGGGGCGGGCTTCACCGGGCTGTGGACGGCCACGGAGCTGTTGCGACGCAGACCCGGCCTCCAGGTGGCCGTGATTGAGGCCGAGGCGGCCGGGTTCGGGGGCTCGGGGCGCAACGGCTCGTGGTGCGTCGCTGGTCTGGGGCAGACCGTTGGCGGGCTGGCGCGCCGCTTCGGCGACGACACCGCGCGGCGGGTCACCCGACTGCTGCGCGACACCGTCGACGAGGTTGGCCGGGTCTGCGCCGAGGAGGGCGTGGACGCCGACTTCCACAAGGGCGGGGTGTTGCGCGTGGCTCGGGGGCGCCACCAGCTGCCGGCGGTCAAGGCGGCCTGGGACCTGCGCGTGCGGCTGGGGTTGAGCGACGGCTGCACCGTGCTGGGCGCCGACGAGCTGCAGGCGCGTGTCCGCGTGCAGCAAGGGCTGGGGGCGCTGGCCGACGCACACGGCGCCACGGTGCATCCCGTCCGGCTGGTGCGTGGCCTGGCCGAACTGCTGGAGCGCCAGGGGGGCACGCTGTGGGAGCAGACGCGGGTCACCGACGTGCAACCCGGCGAAGGCAGGCGGCGGCCGCGGCTGCGCACCCCCTTCGGGACCGTGACCGCCGGCGTCGTCGTCCTTGCCGGCGAGGCCTGGCTCACGCAGCTGCGCGGTATGCGACGCCACGTGCTGCCGCTGTACTCGTTGATCGTGGTCACCGATCCCCTGCCGGCCGAACGCTGGGAGGAGATCGGGTGGCGCGGTCGTGAGGCACTGTCGTCGCACCGGCTGTCGGTGGACTACCTTGCGCGCACCGCCGACAACCGGATGCTGCTCGGAGGACGTGGTGCGCCCTACCACGTCGGCTCGCGTATCCGGCCGGACTACGACCGTCACCGCCCGACGCACGACCTGCTGCGCGCGCAGCTGCGGAGCTGGTTTCCCCAGCTCGGCCCGGTCAGCTTCAGCCACCAGTGGGGCGGGCCGGTGGCCATGCCGCGCGACTGGCTGCCCACCTTCTCGTTCGACCCGTGCAGCGGGGTGGCGGCGGCGTACGGCTTCACCGGCCAGGGTGTGGCGGCAGCCAACCTGGCCGGGCGGGTGCTGGCCGACCAGATCACCGGGTCCGGCCGGCAATGGGCCGGTCTGCCGATGCTCCGGCCGGCACCGCCACGGTGGGAGCCCGAGCCGCTGCGCTGGCTGGCGGTGCGCTACCTGCAGGGGGCCTTGGGACGCATCGACGCCCGGGCTGCCCGCTCGGGCAGGCCGCCGACGAAGCTGTCGGTGGTGCAACGGGTGGTGCGACACTGAGCGCGCCGGCAGCCGAAGAGGAGCCGTGATGTGGAGTCCGCAGGACGCGGCGCCCGAGCCGTTCGATCCTGAGTACCTGTCGGCGTATCAGGCCCGCTCGTCGTTCGCCGGCGTGCCGCAGCGCCGCTGGGAAGCCGCCGAGCCGGGGGAGGTCGTGATCCTCGGCGCGCCTTTCGACTGGGGCGCGAGCCACCGCCCCGGAGCCCGCTTCGGCCCCAAGGCCATCCGCGAGGCCGACTACCTGGGCCCGGATGGCCGCCGGCCGCACGTCACGGCCGGACTGGACCCGCTGGTGGACCTGCCCGTGGTCGACGCCGGCGATGTGCCCGTGATGCCCGGCTACATGGAGCAGTCCCTGGACAACATCGAGGCGGCCGTGCACTCGGTTGCCTCCCGCGGGGCGATCCCGCTGGTCCTCGGCGGCGACCACACGATCGCCCTGCCCGACGCGACCGGCATCGCCCGCCATCTTGGCTTCGGGCAGGTGGCGGTCGTGCACTTCGATGCCCACGCCGACACCGGGGAGACACAGTTCGGGATGCTGCACGGCCACGGGACGCCGATGCGCCGGTTGATCGAGTCCGGCGCCGTGCCCGGCCACCGCTTCGTGCAGATCGGGCTACGCGGCTACTGGCCGGATCAGGAGACGCTGGCCTGGATGCGCGAGCAGGGCATGCACTCCTATTTCATGCAGGACTGCGTGCGGCGGGGCCTTGACGCCGTCGTGAACGAAGCCGTCGAGTTCGTGACCAGCGGCGGACCGGACCGGGAGCCGGCCAAGGGTGCCTTCCTGTCGATCGACATCGATGTGGTCGACCCCGGCACGGCGCCGGGCACCGGCACACCCGAGCCGGGGGGGATGACCGGTCGCGAGCTGCTGGACACCGTCCGGCGCCTCGGCCGCGAGCTGAACGTGGTGGGCGCCGAGGTCGTCGAGGTCTGCCCGGTCTATGACGCCCCGGCCGACCTCACCGCCGCACTCGCCAACCGCGTCGTGCTGGAGCTGTGCACGGGGATAGCCGAACGACGCCGGGCGGGGAACGGGTGAGCCGCGGCTCGCGGGTGCAAGGCGCTCACTGCACGCCGGTGTAGCGCTGCACAGTGGCGACCAGCGCGGCGAGGTCGCGGATCGGCACCTGCTCGCTACCAGACGGCGCGTCAACGACCGCCATGTCGTTCCCCTCTGGCAGGTGGAGCACGATGTCGGCGCCAAGGTCCGCCGGCTCGGCGTCGGAGACGATCAGCACATCGGCATGGCCCCGGAACGTCTCGGACCCGTCTTCGGTCACGACGACGATCTCGTGTTCGTCGCGATCCAGGGCACGCGACAACGTGTCCCCGAGCAGCCTCGGGCTGACGGCGATGACGACACGGCGGCGCACGGACACAGTCTGCACAACTGTAAGGCAACCCTTTGCCCTGCCGTGCTGTCACCCCTAGATTTGAGGATGGTGGGAAACATGGGCGGCGGCGTCCTCATCGTTGAGGATCATGGGTTACTGGCGGACAGCCTGTTGTACGCGTTGCGCGCCGAAGGGCTCGACGCCGACAAGATCTCGCCGGTGACGGCTGAGGGAATCTTGGCTGCCGCCCGGCGGTTGTCCCCCACGGTCGTGCTGCTGGACTTGGACCTCGGCGGTGAGATCGGCTCCAGCGTGGGGCTGATCCCCCCGCTGCACGAACTCGGCGCCCAGGTGGTCATGGTCACCGGCATCACCGACCGTACCCGGCTGGCCGAGTGCCTGGAAGCGGGAGCGACCGGGCTGATCGACAAAGCCACCTCCTTCGATCAGCTCGTCGACTTGGTTCGGGAGGTCGCCGACCTCGGCACGATCGTCCCGGCCGCGCAGCGCGACATGCTGCTGACCGAGCTGCGCGAGCAACGCAAAGCTGACCAGCGCCGACATGAGCCCTTCGAGCGGCTGACGCCGCGCGAGCGGGAAGTGCTCGCCGCGCTGATGGACGGAAAATCCGCCAGCGTCCTCGCCGAGGAGTCCTTTGTGTCCCTGGCCACCGTCCGCAGTCAGATCCGCACCATCCTCATGAAGCTCAACGTGAACTCTCAGCTGACCGCCGTGGCAATGGCCAAACGTAACGGTTGGGTCTTGCGGTAACCCTCGCCGCGCGGCATGCCGCGTCCTCAATCTTGGTGATGCGCGGCGCGGCCGGGTCGTGCCGGCGTCGATGCCATGACGTTGAAGAGTTCCCGGCGGCGAGCGGTCGCCGGTATCGGGTTGAGCATGACGCTGGTCGCCTGCACCTGGGGAGGAAACCCCGAGCCCGTCGGGATCGATGACGGTATCGGGGACGTCGCCCTGGCAAGACCAGGCCGGTCGACCCTTGACTGGCGGCGCTGCGGAAAGCCCTTCGAGTGCGCGACCCTGCGAGTGCCGTTGAATCACGCCCGGCCGGGAGGACGCAAGCTGGGGTTGGCGATCATCCGCCTGAAGGCTCCCGTGCATGACCAGCGCCTCGGATCGCTGGTGGTCAACCCCGGTGGGCCGGGCGGCTCGCGCGTGCAGTTCGTCCGCCATGGCGCTGTCGACGTGGTCCCGGCCGAGCTACGTGCGCAGTTCGACATCGTCGGGTTCGACCCGCGTGCAGTGGGCACGAGCGCAGCGGTGTCATGCGGCGGCGCCTCCGAAGATCTGCTTTCGTCCGACTTGCATCCAGACTCTCCTGGTGAGGTCGCCCCGCTGCTGACAGCGGCCCGCCGGCTCGCGGGGGCCTGCGGCGAACGCAACGGGCCGCTGCTGCGCCGGATGTCCACTGAGGACGTCGCCCGAGATGTGGACCTACTGCGCGAAGCGCTGGGCGACCGGCAGTTGACCTACCTCGGCTATTCCTACGGCACGTTCATCGGTGCGACGTACGCCTCCTTGTTTGCGAAGCGGACCCGCGCGCTGGTGCTCGACGGTGCGGTCGACCCGAGCCTGGATGCCCAGCAGCGTGCCCGCCAGCAGGCCGAGCAGCTGGAGCGCACGCTCGACGACTTCCTGGCCGCCTGCGACACCGAACCGACCTGCCCCCCGGGGCGGCACAAGGGTCAGAGCAGGGACCGGTTCGAGGCCCTGCTGGCAGCCCTCGAGGACGCCCCGCTGCCGGTACCTGGCTCCGGTCGGGCGCTGCGGGCCAGCGAGCTACTGGTCGCCACTTCCGGCTTGCTCAAGGACCGCGGTCCGGGTTGGCAACATCTTGGGTTGGGCCTGCAGCTGGCCTCGGATGGCGACGGTTCGTTGCTTCTTGCCGTCGCGGACAGCGCGTTAGGGCAGGCCGGATCGGGCGACTGCCTCGGACCGCTGCTAGCGGTCAACTGCCTGGACGTCCCCGCTCCTCGGCCGGACGCCTACCCGCGCCTGGCGACGCAGCTGGCGGCAACGGCACCACACTTCGGCGCGCTGACGATGTACCTGACGGCGCCGTGTGCCTTCTGGCCCGTGCGGGCTCAGCGCGACGCCGAGCCGATCCGCCCGGCGGACGCACCCCCGCTGGTGGTCATCGGTACGACCGGCGACCCGACGACCCCGTACGCGTGGTCGCAGGCGCTGGCCCGCCAGTTGGGCGGCGACACGGTGCTGGTCACCCGCGATGCCGAGTCCCGCACCGCCTTCGGCGGAACCAACGTCTGCACCGACCTGACCGTGATCCGCTACCTCATCGAGCTGATCCCGCCGCCAGCAGACACTCGCTGCGGCTGATCCGGCAGTTGCGCAAGTTCATCAATTCTGCGGGTGACGCTCTCACTACCCTCTGTCATTCTCCTGAGACGGGAGCGCACCACGCGAATCCCGCACGAGAACGGGATCCGCAAGAGGCGGTCTCGCAGTTCAACAAGGAGAAGCAAATGCTACAGATCGTCGCGCTTCTGTCGGTGCTCGAGGACCGCCTTCTGGGCCGCCTCGCCAAGGAAGAGACCGGTGGTGTGGTCATCGAGTACGGCATCGTCGTGGCCGTCATCGCCCTGGGTCTGGCCACGGTTGGCCAGGGCCTTGTCACGGCCATCGGTGCCTGGTTCACGGCGCTCGCTGGTCGGGTTGCCGCGCTGTAACCAGGTGACGGCTGGCGGCCCCTTCCGCTCGGGAGGGGCCGCCACCGTTCCGACGTCGAACGACTGGGGGCTGAACATGATGGTCAACCTTCTGCACATCATCGCTTTCCGACACATCGGGCTGCTCGACCGACCCGATGAGCGCGGCGGCTTGGTGATCGAGTACGGCGTCCTCATCGCGACCATCGTGCTGCTGCTCACGACCGTGGGAAGCAGCCTCGTTCCGGCAGTGGCGGGTTGGTTCACGGCCCTCGGGGGGCGCATCGCCGCACTCTAGAAGCCCGGCTACCACCCAGGCACGCAAAGCAGGCAAAGGATCCATGACATGGGACGGCTAGGTCGGCTGCTGGGGGCAGCACACCACCGCGAGGGCGGCAGTGTGACCGTCGAGTTCGGCCTGATGGTGCCGATCCTGGTGTTGCTGATCTCCGGGATGGTCGAGTTCGGAATGGCCTACAGCGTCCGGCTCAACCTGACCCACGCCGCACGGGAAGGCGTTCGCGTCTACTCGCTGGTCGACGGCGGGAACTGGCAGAACACGACGCAAACGTCGGCGGCCATGGACCCCGCCACAGTCACGCCCGTGAGCTCCGGGAACTGCCCCACGCCGTCGAATCCGCCCAGTCCCGCGCCCCAGGCGTGGGTCGAGGCCCGGCGCAACAGCTACCCGATCCGGATCGCCTTCATCCCGGCGATGACGGTCAACCTGCGAGGCAGAGCGGTCATGCGATGCGGCGGCTGAACGACGAGGACGGCTCCATGGTCGTCACCGTGGGCGTGATGTTCGTCGCGCTCCTGGTCCTGCTGAGCATGACCGTGGACACGGGGATCTTGCAGAACGAGCGCGCCGAGCTGCAAAACGGCGCGGATGCCGCGGCACTGTCGGTCGCCTTCAGCTGCGCCCGCTCCAGCGGCTGCGACACCTCCCTGGCCAGCCAGTACACCACCGCGAATGCACGTGCCGGCGGCACCAGCGCAGTGGAGTCGGTCAGCGTGGACACGGCAGCCGGCCGCGTCGAGGTGGTGACCCGCACGCCTGACACCCCGCTGGAAGCGGCGCAGCTGTTCGGTCAGGACACCGCATTGGTGCGCGCTCGGGGTCGTGCCCGCTGGGGTGCGGCGGCATCGATCCAGGGCGGGACGTTTCCCTTTGCCATCAGTGGTTGCGACATCGCCCAGGGGTTGGCCACCCAGGGCGGATACGTTGATATTCCTCCTGCTCCCGCCGGCGTCGGCACGGTCATCCTCTTCCATGACTCGGCCAACCCTTCCACGCCGGAGTGCCCCAACAGCTTTCCGTTCGACGAGGACGGTGACGGCAAGCTGGCCGGCGGCTTCGGCAAGCTGGAGCTGGACGGGACCGCACCGTGCAAGGTCCTGACCTATGCCGACGCCTCTGGCGACGTCTGGGCCCCCGTCAAGACCGGTGCCTCGGCCCCTCCCGACTGGCGCTGCCTGCAGTTGAATCAGGTCAACTTCATTCCCATCTTTGGTGACTTCCGGGTGATCGCCGGCGCGAACGAGTATCGCATCGTGGGCTACTCCGCCTTCTACGTGACCGGCGTGCGGATGCCGGGGTACACCGCCAACCCCCCCTGCGGCGGCTCCAGCACCTGCATCAGCGGTTGGTTCACCGAGAGTGTTGCTCCTGGCGGCGGACCGATCTGCACCACTTCCTACTGCAACTACGGCGTCAGCGTCGTCAAGCTCTCCTACTAGATCAGGGAACGAAAACGATGAATCGCAGAGTCACCGGAGCTATCGCAGCGGTGCTGCTCGCCGCGCTGGGCACCTTTGTGCTCCTGGCCTACGTGCGTTCCGCGGAGGACCGGGCGCTGGCCGGCGAGCGTGTCGTCGAGGTCTACGTCGTCCAGGCGCTTGTCACCAAGGGGACGCCGGCTGAGTCACTGGGCACCAGCGTCGCGCTGACGAAGGTGCCGGCCAAGGTCGAGGCCAGCGACAGCCTCGACCGGCTCACCGGGCTAGGGGGCAAGGTGGCGGCCGTCGATCTGGTTCCGGGCGAGCAGGTGCTGTCCAGCCGCTTCATCGATCCGGAGGCACTGGCAACCCAGGGCGACGTCGAGGTGCCCGAAGGCCTGCTGCAGGTTTCCGTGTCACTGGAACCCCAGCGGGCACTGGGCGGACAACTCAAGCAGGGCGACACCGTTGGCGTGCTCGTGTCGTTCGATCCCTTCGAGGGCGAGGACCCGCCGGGTGAAGAGCCCGCCCCGAAGACGCCCAACTCCACCCACATGGTCCTGCACAAGGTCCTGGTGACCAAGGTGCAGAACGCGGCCGGCGCGAACGCGCCGGGGACGACCCCCGGTGGGGACGCGGGAACCGACGCTGCGCCGACCAGCAACGTGCTCGTGACGCTGGCCGTCGACGCGCCGTCGGTGGAGCAGAACGTCTTCGCCGCCGAGCACGGCTTCATCTGGCTGTCCCACGAGCCGAAGACGGCGCCCGAGGACGGCACCAAGATCCAAACTCGCGAAACGGTCTACGAATGAACCGCATCACACTCGCAACCGACGACGTCGCCTTCGAGCGCCACCTGCGGGAGTCGTTTCCGCAGACCCTCAACGGCGACCTGCGCCGCGTCCAGTCCCTACCCTCCGCTGCTGCTGCGGCGGTCGAGGAGCTGGCCGGCCACAGGGGAAGCAGCATCAAGGTCGTGGCGCTGGGGCCCGGCATGGAGTTGGACGCCGCGCTGGACATCGCTCACCGGCTGGACGTCGAGCGCCCCGAGGTCAGTGTCGTGCTGGTGGCCGAGGCATCACCCGAGCTGCTCGAACAGGCACTGAGAGCCGGCGTGCGAGACGTCCTGTCCCCGTTCGCGCCAGCCGAGCAGGTCCACGCCGCCTTCGAGCGGGCGATGTCACTGGCCAGCCGTCGACGCGCGGCCCTCGGCGGCGACGTCGACGAGGCTAGTTCTCACAAGCGAATCATCACCGTCGTGTCGCCCAAGGGCGGGTCTGGAAAGACCACGGCGGCGACCAACCTCGCCCTCGGCCTGGCCGGTGCCGCGCCGGAGCAGGTGGTGCTGGTCGACCTCGACCTGCAGTTCGGTGACATCGCCAGCGCGTTGCAGCTGGAGCCGGAGGCGACCGCCGCCGACCTGGTCGGCACCCGGGACCTGGAGGCCACAGCCGTCAAGGTCGCGCTCACCCCGCACCCGTCAGGCTTGTACGTCCTGTGCGCACCGGAGTCCCCCGCGGATGCCGAGGACGTCACCGCCAAGCAGGTGTCGACGTTGCTGCAGCTTCTGGCCGACCAGTTCCGCTATGTCGTGGTGGACACCAACGCGGGGCTGAACGAGCACACACTCACCGCGGTGGAGCTGTCGACCGACCTGATCTGCCTGTGCTCGATGGACGTGCCCAGCATCCGGGGGCTGCGCAAAGAGCTCGTGGCCCTGGATCAGCTCGGGATGACTGGAGCGCGCCGCCACTTCGTGCTGAACCGGGCGGACTCCCGCGTCGGACTGAGCACAGCCGACGTGGAAGGACTGGTGGGTCTGCCAGTCGACGTAGCGGTGCCCAGCTCGCGCGCCGTGCCGCTGTCGCTCAACCAGGGGTCTCCCGTGATCGAGTCGGATCCGCGCTCTGCGGTGGCCCGGCAGTTCACCGCGCTGGTCGACCGCTTCGCCGAGCGGCCGGCCGCTCGCCAGACCGGCAAGTTCCTGCGCCGGATGAAGGACGCGCGATGAAGCTGAGCGAGCGGCTGCGGCAGGTCGATGGGTCCCCGTCGCCCTCGGCCGAGGCCGACGACGGCCGGCAACCACCTCCACCGCGCCCCCGGCTGGTCAAGCACGACGCCCCCGAGCTCCAGACCGACCCGCTGGCGCACCTGAAGAACCGCGCGACACAAGCGCTCTTCGCCCGCCTTGGCACACGGCTGTACGACTCCTCGCTGAGTGAGGAGCAGCTCACGGCATTCGTGCGCCAGGAGCTGGGCCAGGTCGTGGAGGAGGAGCGGGCGCCGCTGAGCCCCGGCGAGCGCCAGCGCATGGTGGACGAGATCTGCCATGACGTTCTCGGCTACGGACCACTCGAACAGCTGCTGGCCGACCCCGACGTCACCGAGATCATGGTCAACACCGAGCGCTTCATCTATGTCGAGCGCTTGGGCAAGCTGCACCGGTCCCCAGCCCGCTTCGTCTCCGAGGAACACCTGCGGCGGGTGATCGAGAAGATCGTCTCGCAGGTCGGCCGGCGCATCGACGAGTCCTCGCCGATGGTCGACGCCCGCCTGCCCGACGGCTCCCGAGTCAACGCCGTGATCCCGCCGCTGGCGGTGGACGGCCCGTCACTGACGATCCGCAAGTTCGCCAAGGACCCGTTCAAGGTCGACGACCTCATCGGCTTCGGGACGATGACGCCGCAGATCGCCGAGCTGATGGCTGCCTGTGTGCTGGGACGCTTGAACATCCTGGTGTCCGGCGGGACCGGCAGCGGGAAGACCACGTTGCTCAACGTGCTCTCCTCCTACGTTCCCGACGACGAGCGCATCGTGACCGTGGAGGACGCCGTCGAGCTGCAGCTGCACCAGGACCACGTGGTGCGCCTGGAGAGCCGTCCTCCCAACATCGAGGGACGTGGCGAGATCGCGATCCGCGACCTCGTGCGCAACTCGCTGCGCATGCGGCCGGACCGCATCATCGTCGGAGAGACCCGCGGTGGGGAGGCGCTGGACATGCTGCAGGCGATGAACACCGGGCACGACGGCTCCCTTTCCACGGTGCACGCCAACTCCCCTCGCGACGCCGTCGCCCGCCTCGAGACAATGGTGCTCATGGCCGGCATGGACCTCCCGAGCCGGGCCATCCGCGAGCAGATCGCCTCGGCCGTGGACCTCGTGGTCCAGCTCACCCGCATGCGCGACGGCAGCCGTCGCATCACCCACGTGACCGAGGTGATCGGCATGGAGGGTCAGGTCGTGACCCTGTCGGACATCTTCACCTTCGACTACGCCGCCGGCATCGATCCGGACGGCCACTTCCGCGGTGGTCAGCAGGCGACCGGCCTGCGACCGCACTTCCTGGACAAGCTGTCCGACTACGGCATCACCGTCCCGGCCACCGTCTTCGGTGCCTCCGCGGCTGACGTCGCCGCCGAGCGGCTGGCGCGTCCACGGAAGATCCGATGAGGCGTCTGGGAGCCGCGCTGCTGTCGGCAGCCGCCTTCGCGGCCGGCCTGCTGCCGGCGATGCCGGCAGCGGCCGCGGGAAGGGACCTGCGGGTGGTGGCGGCCGACGTCCACGAGTACCCTCGCGTCGCGCTGACCGTGGCCGCCCCTCCCGAGCTCGCCGGGATCGACGTGTCCAGTGGCTTCGAGGTGCGCCAGGACGGCACCTCGCGCGCGCTCGACGCCGAGGCGATCCCAGGCGACACGTTGGAGGTCGCCCTGGTCATCGACACCTCGGGATCCATGCTGGGTCGAGCGATGGAGGCGGCCCAGCTGGCCGCGGTGGACTTCGTGGAGCGGCTTCCGGAAGCGGTCCGGATGACCGTCGTCGGCTTCGGTGACCGGCCGAGGGTCGCCAGCACGATGGGATCGGGACGTGCGGACACGGTCCGTGCCATCCGTGGGCTGACCGCGCAAGGCGAGACGGCGCTGTACGACGGCGTCCTGCAGGGGCTGGGTCAACTGTCGCGGGGCTCGGCGGTCAGGCGGGCCGTGGTGCTGCTCTCCGACGGGGCGGACACCGCCAGCGCGGCCTCGCTCAGCGACACCCGCCGGGCGCTGCGAAAGACCGGCGTCGACTTCCACGCCATCCACCTGGAGACGACGGAGGGTGACTCGCGGGCGCTCACCTCGCTGTCGCGGGCGGCGGGCGGCAACGTGCTGTCGGCCGACGATCCCGACACGCTGCAATCCGTGTACGACGGTGTTGCCGCTGCTCTGGCCAACCAGTACCTCGTCACCTTCACGTCACGAGGTCACGGGGCAACCGACGTCGACTTGTCCCTGCGGTACGGGACCGTGGCGGCGAACACCACCCACCGCCTGCGGCTGCCGCCAGCCGCCGCACCGGCTCCTGCCCTCACGACGCTGGATCCGACCGTCCGCATCGTCGGCGTGAACGACGACGACTATCCGGAGATGGAGGTGACGGTCGTTGCGCCGCGCCCCCTCGCGCCGAAGGACCTGCGCCATCAAGCCTTCGAGGTGCTCGAGGGCGGCCGGGCCGCGGATGTCGACGTCGAGCGTCTGCGGGGCCTTGATCTCGAAGTGGTCCTGGCCATCGACATCTCGGGCAGCATGCAGGGTCAGCCCATCGAGGAGGCGAAGCAGGCGGCGCTGAAGTATCTGGAGCAGATGCCGGCGGGCACACGCGTGGCCGTGATCGGCTTCGCCGAGAACCCCAAGGTGCTGTCGGAGTTCACGGGTGACTTGGCCGGGCTCCGGACGGCGATCACCGCGCTGGAAGCCAGCGGTGAGACCGCCCTGTTCGATGCGACCATCCTGGCCGCCAAGATGTTCAAGGGCCGCGAACCGGCGGCCCGGTCGATCGTGCTGCTGTCCGACGGCGGCGACACCGTCAGCAGCCAGACGTTGGCTGCCGCCGAGGCTGCGGTGGACGATGTCGCCGCGACCGTCCACTCCCTGGAGCTGGCAACCGAAGAGACTGATCGCGTCAGCCTGCAACGCCTCGCCTCCACGGCAGGCGGGGAGGTGACGCCCGTCGAGGACGCGGCCGCCCTCACCGAGGTCTTCGACGGCCTCGCCACCGATGTCGGAAACCAGTACGTGCTGCGCTACCGATCATCGCTGCACGGTGAGACGGACCTGGAGGTGGGAGTGGACGCCGGCGGCGTGGCGGCGCGCGCCTCGCGCGCCGTGGTGCTCCCGCCACTGCCGTGGTTCGATGCCTTCCTGGCCAGCCCGTGGGGGCTGCGCACGGGTGCCGCGGCCGTCTACGTTTCGCTGACCCTGCTCGTCCTGTTGCTACTCGCTCCCAAGCCGGTGCGGGCCCGGTTGGCGGGCATGGCGGGCTTCGGCTCAGCAGGGCCCTCGAAGCCGACCGGTCTGGCCGAGGTCGGCACGTGGGCCAAGTCGGCGATCGAGCGAGCGCTGCAAAACCGGGGATGGATCGAGGGCCTCAACACCCGTTTGGAGCGCGCCGGCGTCCTGCTGCGTCCCGGTGAGTTCGTGCTGCTGGCGGCGGGAGCGGCGTCGGTCCTGCTGATTGTCGGAACAGTTGCCAGGGGGACCTTGACGGGGCTGCTGCTGGCGGCTGTCGTCCCGCTGGTGGCCAAGGTGGTCTTGAGCGCCCTCGCCGGCCGGCGGCGCGTTGCCTTCGGCAAGCAGCTGGGTGACACCATGCAGATGATGGCCGGCAGCCTGCGCAGCGGCTACGGCCTGCTGCAAGCCGCGGACGCGGTGGCCCGCGAAGCCGACTCCCCGACCGCTGAGGAGTTCCGCCGTCTGGTGATGGAGACCCGGCTCGGTCGTGACATCGACGACACGCTGCGTGCGATGGGTGAACGGGTCGGCAGCGAAGACTTCAAGTGGGTCATGCAGGCCATTCAGATCCACCGCCAGATCGGCGGTGACCTCGCCCAGGTGCTCGACGAGGTCGCCAGCACCATCCGTGAGCGCGAGCAGGTGTTCCGTCAGGTCAAGGCCCTCAGCGCCGAAGGACGGCTGTCGGCGATCATCCTGCTGGCACTGCCCTTCGTCGTCGTCGGGGGCATCAGCGTCACCAACCCGTCGTACATGGACGAGTTGTTCACCACCCGTGTCGGCCACTACCTCATCGCCACCGGATTCGTGCTCATGGCCGTCGGTTCGGTCTGGGTCCGCAAAATCGTCGAACCCAAGTTCTAAGGGCTCTACCATGCCAATCTTCGTTCTCCTCGCCGGCTTGGCCATCGGGCTGAGCGTCCCGCTGCTGTGGTGGTCGTTCGCCAGCGCGCGCAGCAGCGACGGCAACGTGCAGCACAACCTGCTGCGCGGCTTGGACGGTCTGACCAACCTGCGCACGGTGCTGCTGACCAAGTCGGCAGCCGAGCGCGCGGTGTTGCCGCTGATGCAGCGCCTGGCCGACCTTGTGCGCCGCTTCTTGCCCAGCGGGTTGATGGCGTCGCTGGAGCACAGGATCACCGTGGCCGGCCGCCCCGCCGACTGGCCACTCGAACGAGTGCTGGCCGCCAAGCTCATGCTGGGTGTGGCGGGGTTGCTGACCGGGCTGTTCAACTTGTCCGCCAGTCCTGGACCGAAGTCGCTGCTGTTCGCCTGCCTCGCAACAGGGCTGGGTTTCGTGGCCCCCGACTTCGTGCTGTCGCGTCGCGGTCGCGAACGCCAGCAGCAGATCCAGCTCAAGCTGCCTGACACCTTGGACCAGATCACCATCTGCGTGGAGGCAGGGCTCGGCTTCGAGGCGGCCATGGCACGGGCCGGCAACAGCGGGAACGGACCGCTGGCCGACGAGCTGGTGCGCACCTTGCAGGAGATGCAGCTCGGCTCCACGCGCGGCCAGGCTCTACGCGGGCTGATCGACCGCACCGACGCGCCGGACCTGCGCCGCTTCGTGCTGGCGCTGGTGCAGGCCGAGGCCTACGGCCTGCCGATGGCTGACGTCCTTCGGATCCAAGCGGCCGAGCTGCGGGTCAAACGTCGCCAGCGTGCCGAGGAGCACGCGATGAAGATCCCGGTGAAGATCATCTTCCCGCTGGTCCTGTGCATCCTGCCCACGCTGATGATCGCCGTGTTGGGTCCCGCCGGCATCCGGATGTCCCGCTTCTTCTCCACCGCCGGTCTTCCCTAG
>JALZLC010000321.1 GCA_030858885.1 Actinomycetota bacterium | reverse complement strand
CCCGCACCTGCGACCCGACCCCGACCTGCATCCCGTCGGGCACCGAATAGTCAAACGGTCGATCCAGATGCGCCGGCGCCACCCCAACCACCACCCGCGCAAACCGCCCTCCGCTCATCTACACCGCACCAAGCTCATCAAGACCGCACCGACGACATGCGCCTCTAGGCCCTCAGCGACTCGACAAGGCGCGCACGCAGGGGGAACCGGGTCATCCGGAGCGCAGCGTAAAAGGGTGTGTGCGAAGCGGAGGATGACCCGGTTCCCCAGGAGGCGAGGTGACTGCGGGCTAGGCGCCGCTGGCGGAGCGCAGGTCGTCGGCGCGGTCCGTCCGCTCCCAGGTGAACCCGGACCGCCCGAAGTGCCCGTAGGCCGCGGTCGACTTGAACACCGGCTTGCGCAGGGACAGGTCGCGGATAATCGCGGCCGGCCGCAGATCGAACACCTCGCCGACCCCGGCCAGGATCTTGTCCGGGTCGTGCGCCTCGGTGCCGAAGGTTTCCAGCGACAGGCTGACCGGATGCGCCACCCCGATGGCGTAGGCCACCTGCAGCTCGGCCCGCTCAGCCAGGCCGGCAGCCACGATGGTCTTGGCCACCCAACGGGCGGCGTAGGCGGCGGAGCGGTCCACCTTGGTGGAGTCTTTGCCGCTGAAGGCGCCGCCGCCGTGGCGGGCCATGCCGCCGTAGGTGTCGACGATGATCTTGCGGCCGGTCAGGCCAGCGTCGGCCTGGGGTCCGCCGAGCTCGAACCGTCCGCTTGGGTTGACCAGCACTTCATCGTGCTGCCACTCCAGCTCATCGGGGATGACCGGGGCGATGACGTGCTCGATCAGGTCGGGCGCGAGCAGGGTCTTGATGTCGATGTCGGGCTGGTGCTGGGTGGACAGCAACACACGGCGCACGCGCACCGGGGTGTTGCCCTCGTACTCCACGGTGACCTGCGTCTTGCCGTCGGGACGCAGGTATCCCACGACGCCGGCCTTGCGCACAGCGGCCAGGCGCTCGGCCAACCGGTGCGCGAGGTGGATCGGCATGGGCATGAGCACGTCGGTCTCGCGGCAGGCGTAGCCGAACATCATCCCCTGGTCGCCCGCGCCGAGGGTGTCCAGGTCGTCGGTGGAGCTGTCCTCGCGGCTCTCCAGGGACTTGTCGACGCCGCCGGCGATGTCGGGTGACTGCTCGTCCAGGGCCACCATCACGCCGCAGGTGTTGCCGTCGAAGCCCGCTGCGGCCCGGTCGTAGCCGATCCCGATGACGGTGTCGCGAGCGACCTTGGCGATGTCGATGTAGGTGTCGGTCGAGATCTCGCCGGCGACCACGATCATGCCCGTGGTCACCATCGTCTCGCAGGCGACGCGGGCGTGGTCCGGATCAGGATCGTTGGCCAGCACCTCGTCGAGGACCGCGTCGGAGATCTGGTCGGCGACCTTGTCGGGGTGGCCCTCGGTGACCGACTCGGACGTGAACAACCAGCGACGGCTCATGGGGTGGGGTTCCTTTGCTCGGGTGGCGCTGCCGAGGATAAGCCAGCGAGCGCTCATGCAGCCAAGCGGTAGCGCTCACGACTGTGGTCGGCGCCGCACCAGCAGCGCCTCGATCTGGTCGCACACGACCGCCGCCAGCTCGGCTTTGGTGGTCAGCCCCACCTGCGTCCGCAAGCCGTCCGCGCCGAGCAGCAACGCCCGGTTGGTGTCGACGTTGAAGCCGGCGTCGGCCATGTCGACGCGGTTGACGACGATGAGATCCAAGCCCTTGCGGTGCAGCTTGTCACGCCCGCGATCCTCCTCCAGATCCGTCTCCGCCGCGAACCCCACCAGCAGCGGCGTCGGGAGCGCACGGTCGGACTGGCGCCTGCGCCGGTCGGCGCCAAGCTCGGCGAGGATGTCGGGATTGCGCTCCAGCTCGACGGAGCCGAGCTCGAGGTGCTCCTTGCGGATCTTCTGCCGGTGATAGACGGTGGGGCGGAAGTCGGCGACGGCGGCGGCCTTGATCACGACGTCGGCGTCGAGGGCGAGTTTGAGCACGGCATCGCGCATCTGCAGCGCTGTCTCGACGGAATGGGTGGTGACGCCGGCGGGCTCGGGCAGCCACGTGGGCGCGCTGACCAGCTCCACCCTGGCCCCTCGCCGCGAGCATTCCGCGGCCAGGGCGTAACCCATCTTCCCGCTGGAGCGGTTGCCGATGTAGCGGACCGGGTCGATCGGCTCGCGGGTGCCACCGGCGGTCACGACCACCCGCTGGCCGGCCAGCGGTCCTTGGGGTCGCAGTGCCGCAGCCATCGCCGCGACGATCGTGACGGGGTCGACCAACCGGCCCGGCCCGACATCCCCACCGGCCAGCTCTCCCTCGTCGGGACCGACCACCAGCACGCCGCGGCGCTCAAGGGTGGCGATGTTGTCCTGGGTGGCGGGGTGCGACCACATCTCGGTGTGCATCGCCGGCGCAACGATCACTGGGCAGGTCAGGGACGTGTAGGTGCTCGACACCAGGTCGTCAGCCAGGCCGGCCGCGAACTTCGCAATGAGGTTGGCCGTGGCGGGAGCGAAGACGGCGATGTCGGCCTCGCGGGCGAGGCGCACGTGGTGGATGGCGTGCGCCTCGTCGAAGACGCCGGTGCGCGCCGGCCGGCCGGTCAGTCCGGCGAAGGTGGCGGCACCGACGAACTGCGTTGCCCCTGGCGTCAGCATCACTTGCACGCTGGCGCCGCCCTTGACCAGCTCCCGTGCCAACGCGGCGGCCTTGTAGGCGGCGATCCCACCGCTGACGCCGAGCAGCACATGCCGGCCGCTCAGTTCCCGGGCGGCAGAGTCCTGGGCGGCAGAGTCCTGGGCGAAGCCGACCATGTCGCCGCGGCGCGGTGCGGGCTAGATGTTCTCGTCGTCGGAGGGCAGCGCGACGACCTGGGCCTCGTCTCCGGTGCGGTCGTCGCCGTTGGCGTCGCCGCTGTCGCTGTCGCTGCCCAGCAGCGCCTCGGCCTCGGCCCTGGCGTCACCGGGGTACTGGGGAACGATCTTCTCCTGGGCGATCTCCTCCAGCGCGATCGACAGCGGCTTGTTGGAGTCGACTTGGTCGACCAGCGGTCGCACATACTGACCAAGTCCCTCGCCGAGGGAATGGTAGTAGGCGTTGATCTCGCGCGCGCGGCGCGCCGACAGGTGCACGAGGGTGTACTTGCTGTCAACCTTCGACAGCAGCTCATCGATGGTGGCGATGGTGGCTCAGCTCCCGGGAATCAAGTGGAGGGCGGCCGTCCAGGGCCGCCACAGTCAGCGGCAGGCCGGTCGACCGACCCGCTAACCCCCCAGTATACGGGCGAGCGCCCCGGCCGCCCGGTCCAGGTCGTCGTTGACCACCACATGGTCGAAATCGCGGCGTTGCGCCATCTCTGCCTCCGCGAGGCGCAGCCGCTCGGCGATTCGTCCCGCGTCGTCGGTGCCCCTGGTCGACAACCGCTCGGCCAGCGCCTCGGGCGACGGTGCCTCGAGGAAGATGCGCACGGCACCGGGGAAGCGTTCGCGCACTTGCGCGGCCCCCTGCACGTCGATCTCCAGGACCACAGGATGGCCTTCGGCCAGCGCGGTACGCACCGACGCCCACGGCGTGCCGTAGCGGTGACCCCCGAACGCGGCCCACTCCAGGAAGCTGTCACTGGCGATCAGCGCGTCGAAGGCCTCGTCGTCGAGGAAGTGGTAGTGCACCCCGTCCACCTCACCGGGACGCGGCGGGCGTGTGGTGGACGACACTGAGACCACGATCTCGGGATGGCGGCGCGCCATCGTCGCCACCACGGTGCCTTTGCCGACGCCGCCGGGCCCGCTGACGACATACAGGCCTGGCCTCATGGACGAAGCGGTCGC
>JALZLC010000316.1 GCA_030858885.1 Actinomycetota bacterium | reverse complement strand
CAGTCCAACCGCCCAGGCGGGACTCGACACCGGTGCTCGGCCCACTCCCGCAGCGACTCCAACCACTCCCCCGCCGCCCCCTCCGGCGCCCGGAACCGGTACACCGCCTGCACCGTCGCCCGCTCCGCCCCTGGCGCCAACAGCACGAACCCGACAAGCAACCAGCCCACCAAACCGAACACGGCGTACCGACCCAACAGCGCCGAAACGATGGCCACCTGCACCGCGCTGGTCAGCATGGCCGGAACCGCGCACAACAGCCGCCAGGCCCCGTAGTGCCCTCGCTGGCCGGTAAAGCCCATGATCGGCCCTCCCCACTCCCGGTCACCGCCGTGCGGTGCAGGCTCGCACCCCGATCTGACAGAACGCTGCCGTCGGGCATCGTCAGGGTTGATCGCCGGACCCGCCCCGGCCGCGGCGGCAGCGGCAGCAGTGGAGAGCGCACGCACGAGCGTCCCTCTGTACCGGAAGGATCCAGCACGCAGAGGATGTCGTTGCACGCGCAACGGAAGGATCCCGGAAATGATGTCGTTGCGCGCACAACGGAAGGATCTCGGAAGGATCGCGAGCACCCTGGCCTCATGATTCCGTACCGACGGGGCGAAAGGCATGACCACTCCGGGGCCGGTTGCCATCGCGGACAGGCCGTCACAGTCCGCCCAACGGCAACGCGACCGATCCCGCTTCCCACCGGCGAGGCTCGCCGTCTCCCGGGAGCGGTGGACTGGACGCGCCCAGCGCTCCTTCGTGCCGGCCCGTTGAAGGGAGCGCTTCCATGATCGACTTGTCACCGTCAGGGCTGCACGTAGCGATCGTCCTGGACGATCTGCGGGCCGTCGACCACCACCTCAGCGTCGGACGCTGGCCGAGCTTGCTGGTCGTCACCCGCCGCGCCAGCATTCAGCTTGATCCGGCGGACGGATTGACGCGGACAGCGGCAGCCCTGATCACCGGGCGCCTGCTGCGGGAGGTCTTCCGCTGGGACGCAGCGATCCGTGGCCAGAACGCGAACACGTACGTTCACCGTGCGGTGACCGGCGGCGCTGACCACACCCCGCCGCCCGGGGAGGCGCCAGGCCCCCCCGTGCTGGAAGACAACGGCGGCGCGCCGGTCAGCCTTCCGCTCGATGGCGCGACCGCGCGAGGACGGCGATGATGGCCACCGCCCTGACCCGGGCGGAGCTGCTGGTCCTGCCAGCGGTGATCGACGTCGTCACCGCCGGCAAGGCGCTCGGACTCGGGCGGACCCTGGCCCACGCTCTCGTCCGGCGCGGCGAGTTCCCGGTGCCCGTGTTCCGCCTCGGACGGGTATACCGCGTCCCGACCGCGGCCGTTCTCGAACTTCTCGAGCTGGCCTCCGACCACGCCGACGCCGGTCCGCCGGCAGCGTGACCACATACCGCAGCTCCGCGGGCACCGTCCTGCCACGGCTGAGGTCGCCCTGATCCTTCAGGGCGGACCCTCGGCGCCGGAGGGGCTGCCCTCTTGACACCACGTCAGCATCCGGGCGTGTCGCCGCCTGCCGCCCGCGACCGCAATGTGCCGCTGAACTGTGCCGTTTGCCGATACGGCCTGCCGGCTCGTGTCGCTCTTGGACGCCGCGTGCTGCGGAGTTCGTGAGCAGTTCGGTAGCAGACTCGAGCCGTTTTCGAGTCAAGAGGCGGGCGACCGGTGCCTACCACCAGCCAGCCGGGATGCGTCGGCGTCTCAAGGGCCATGTCGCGGTCCCCGCTGGTGGCCAACAGGAGTCCCCACCCTCGCGGGAGGCTAGTGCTTCGTGGGGCGGCCTCCTGAACGGGTTCGGGCTTCTGCTCGCCCTGTGTGGCGTGCGTCTACCCGCAATGAACAGCTCCACCCTCTGGAGCGCCATGCTGCGCCAGCAGCGATAGCTGGGCGGCGGCCCGTCCCTGGTCCCGAAGCTGGGCAGAAGTGCAAGCTAGGTGCTCGTCTACGGTGCTCGCTACATCCAGACCTCGATGATCGTTGGATCGGGGTCGTCCACGGGAACCTGCGTGACGCCCTCGGGGAGCCGATCGTGGGCTTCGTCGAGCGTGGCTACTTTCCAAGCCGTGCCCGGCGAACCTGGCCGCCGGCAATGAGCCATTCGCGCACCACGTATCCGTCCGGGTGGTCGGACGGGTGCTCGTAGATCGCGTACTGCTCAACCGGTTCCATGGTCACTCCATCGGGGCAGCAGCTTCAGAAGATCTCGCAACCGCCGCTGTCGTAGTCGGCATACACGATGACTGCTGCGCGAGCCCAGACGTCGGCCGCTCACTCGAGCCGATCGTCCGCCACCGGTGCGTCGCACCACCCACCGGCGGGGTAGGCGCCGTGATCAACGAGCTTAAGAACGTCGCGAAGAGTGAGCGCCCGGAGGTACCCGAACGTGGTGTCGCGGCTGACGAACCCATGGCCGACCTCGTGCGCTCCGTAGGCCGGCATCGCTTGCGCTGAGCGAGCGAGCGCCCTGACCCACGTTCGATGATCCCGCAGGCGTCCAGCGACCGATGGTGCGACCGCTGCGAGCACCCGCGCGGCTTCCTGGTCGACCCCAGCGCCGAGCGGGTACGAGGGGATCGGCAACCGGGCGAGCCGTATGGGGTCGGGCCGGCCTTCGTCGACGATGGCCAGCGTTCCCAGGCTCACACCGTCGACGCCGTTGTCGTCCAGCACCTGTGCGAATGTGCGGAAGAAGCCTGCCAGGACGAGGAGCGTGGTGGCTGGACCGGGAAGGGCGGCGAAGACCTCGCGGGCGATGTAGCGCTTGAGGCAGCGGATCGCTTCGGTCTTGCTCTTGCCGTCGATGACGCGCCTGGCGAGGTAGTCCTTGGTGCGCTGGTCGCAGTTGAGACGGACGAGCGCGATGCGCTAGAGGGCGGCGTTCGCCTGCCGGTCGCCGCCGCGGTTGAGCCGGTGGCGGTGGATCTTGCCGCTGCTGGCCTGGACGGGGCTGGCGCCGCAGAGCGAGGCGAACGAGCGCTCGTTGACCAGTCGCTCGGGGTTGTCGCCTGCGGCCAGGAGCAACGTCGAGGCGACGTCCGGGCGGACGCCCTTGAGGTTGGTCAGGGCCGGGGCGACCTGCTCGGTGATGCGCTTGAGCCGTAGCTTCACCTGCTCGAGCTGCTCAGCCAGGTAGAGCGCGCGCTGAGCGAGCTCCCGCAGTGCGAAGCGGGTGACCGCGGCGAGGCTGTCGTCGTCGGCGCTGACGCGGAAGGCGGCGCAGGTAGCGAGCAGCTCACGCTGGGACAGATCGCGGAGTCGACCCCACAACTCGTCAGGCGCGGTGACAAGCAGCGCCCGCAGCTGGTTCAACGCCTGCGTCCGGGCCTTGGTGGCGCTGCGCTGCAGCACTTTCAGGGTCCGCAGCGCCTCGACCGGACCGTCATGGGTCTTCGGGGTGGCGTTGGCCTCGCCGGACAGCACCGCCCGGGCGGCGGCGATCGCATCCACGACGTCGGTCTTGCCATGCCGCCGGCGCACCTGCCGGTTGGGCCGCATCACCTCCACCACCGGAACCTGCTCGGCCCGCAGGTGCCGGGCCAGCGACACCCCGTAGGTGCCGGTGCCCTCGACCCCGACCCGGTCGAGCTGGCCGAAGGTGCGCATCCAGCTCAGCAGCCGCTGGTAGCCGGCTGTCGTCGTCGAGAACTGTTCGGTGCCCAGCACACCGCCCACGGAGGTGACGACCGCGGCGACATGCACATCAAGGTGGGTGTCGACGCCGCCGGTAACGAGTGGGCGTGCTTCTGCGATCGTGGTCATGTCCGTCCTCTGGCTCGCACTGGCAGGGCGGGCACGGCGCGGCGGTGGTCGGACAGTCCAGGGACGGGTGCCTGACGCAACAGGCTCCTACGAGGTCACTCCCACCAGCGGCGTGCCAGGTCGTCTCCCGCCCGACCGACGGATCGGATCCAAGACAGCGGTTCGCGCCGGGGCCAAGAAGAGTCAGGCCGGGCGGGAGAACGACTCCATCCAACATCCCTGGGCTAGGGCATGTGCACGACCTCTATTGGCTCACCGGTTCGATGTTCTGATTGATGTGGAAGGTGTTGTCCGGGTCGTAGCGACCCTTGATCTGAGCGAGCCGGTCGTAGTTTCCGCGGTAGGCCGACTGCACACGGGCTTGGCCCTCATCCATCAGGAAGTTGACGTAGGCGCCGCCGGCCGAGGTCGG
>JALZLC010000295.1 GCA_030858885.1 Actinomycetota bacterium | reverse complement strand
TCGACCTGGCATCATCGGCCGAGGCGGTGCAGACCGCCACCTACACCGAAGGCGTCTACGCCGCCGTCGGTATCCACCCCAACAACGCGATCGAGGCGACGGAGCACGTCCTGCGCCACCTCGCCGGCCTTGCTGGCCACCCCAAGGTGGTCGGGATCGGCGAGACGGGACTGGACTGGTTTCGCGAGGGGGCGCCGCCGGTCCGCCAGGAGGACTCCTTCCGCGACCACATCCGCCTGGCCAAGGAGCTGGACAAGGCGCTGATCATCCACGACCGCGACGCGCACGATGAGGTGGTGGCGATCCTGCTCGACGAACGAGCCCCTGAGCGGACGGTGTTTCACTGCTTCTCGGGCGACGCGAAACTGGTGCGGATCTGCGCGGCCAACGGCTGGTTCATGTCCTTTGCCGGCAACGTCACGTTCCGCAACGCCCCTCAGGTCCGCGAGGCCGCCGTGGCCGCCCCCCTCGAGCTGCTGGTCGCCGAGACCGACTCGCCGTTCCTGTCGCCGCATCCCCACCGCGGTCGTCCCAACGAGCCGTCGCGGGTGCCGCTGACGGTCGCGCAGCTGGGGGAGCTGCACGACGTGAGTGCGGAGCAGATGGCCCTGACCACGACGGCGAACGCCCGGCGGCTGTTCGCGCTGCCGGAGTCCGAGCAGCCGTAGACGATGCCAGGGTTGCTCACCCCGGCCGACGTGCGCCGGCTGCTGGCTGAGCACGGACTGGCACCGCACAAGGCGCTGGGCCAGAACTTCGTCGTGGACCCCAACACGGTCCGCAAGGTGGTGCGGGCAGCCGAGGTCAGGCCCGGTGACCTGGTGGTCGAGGTCGGTGCCGGACTGGGCAGTCTGACCATCGCGCTGCGCGCGGCCGAGGCCCGTGTGATCGCCGTCGAGGTGGACGCCGGCATGGTGCGCGCCCTCGGCGATGTGGTGGGCACCGACCCAGGCGTGACCGTCCTGCACGCCGACGCGCTGGCCATCGACTTTGCAGCCCTGACCTGTGGGCAGCCTGCCGCCCTGGTGGCCAACCTGCCCTACAACGTGGCGACACCCATCGTCATGACGGCCCTGGTCAGCGGCGCGTTCGGCGATCTGCTGGTCATGGTCCAAAAAGAGGTCGGACAGCGCTGGGCCGCGCGGGTCGGCGACCCCTTGTACGCCGGTGTCAGCGTTAAGGTGGCGGCACTGGCCGAGGCCTGTTTGGCCGGCTCGGTCAGCCGCAACGCCTTCTATCCGGTGCCCAACGTCGACTCGGTGCTTGTCCGGCTTCGTGCAAAGGCCCAGCCCGAAACCGGCGAGCGGCAGTCGCTGTTCGAGGTCGTCGACACCGGCTTCCGGCAGCGCCGCAAGCGCTTGCGAAACGCCCTGGCCAGCCCGCAGCATCCGCCCGCCAGCATCGAGGCCGCGCTGCGGACGGCCGGTCTCGACACGGGCGCTCGCGCCGAGGAGCTGGATCTCGAAGGCTTCGTCGCGCTCACCTCGGCGCTGCGGCCGTGACGGTTGGCTGCCAGGACGTTGGTGCGCGGTCAGCGCGCCGCCTACCATGCGGCGTGCGGCTGGAGGGGGCGGGCGACGAGGTTTGTCGCACGGCTCCGTGAGCAAAGGAGCGCCCGCCGTGCTACGGGAGCTGCCCGAGGACGGCCTCTGGGTGCACGTCCGCGCCCCGGCCAAGCTCAATCTGTTCCTCGGCGTGCGCGGAACCCGTCCCGACGGCTACCACGAGCTGGTCACCGTCTTCCAGGCCTTGTCGCTGTACGACCAGCTTCGCGCCGGCCTGATCGGTCCGCCGGGGCAGGGCCACCATCCGGCCGCCCGGCGCCGGATGCGGGTGCGACTGTGGCATGACAGTGGCGATGCGATCCCGGGTGCCGAGGACAACCTGGCGGTTCGGGCGGCACGTGCGCTGGGCCAGGCTGCGGGCGTCATGGATCTGGCCCACCTCGACGAGCGAGCGGCCACCATGGCCCAGCCCGACGTCGACAGCGCCGCCAGCCCCTACACGGTCCTCGACCTGCGCAAGCGCATCCCGATCGGAGGGGGCATGGCCGGCGGGTCGGCGGACGCCGCGGCCACGCTCGTCGCCCTCAACGACCTGTGGCGCTGCGACCTGTCCCGCCTCGAGCTGCGTGGCGTCGGCGAACAAATCGGCAGTGACGTGCCGTTCTGCATCGCGGGGGGTACGGCGTTGGCAACGGGACGCGGGACGTCCCTGGCCCAGGTGTTGTGTCGCGGCACCTTCCATTGGGTGGTGTGCGAGGCCTGGAAACCGTTGTCGACCGCAGCGGTCTACGCCTCCTGGGATCGCAATTGCCAGCCCAACGAGGTTGAGCCTGATGCGGTGCTGCAAGCGCTGCGCAACGCCGACGCCGAGGCGTTGGGCGCAGCCCTGCACAACGATCTGGAGGCCGCCGCCTTCGCCCTGCGCCCCGCGCTGCATGACGGCAAGCGCCGCCTGCTGGAGGCAGGTGCCCTCGGCACGGTGCTGTCGGGCAGCGGGCCGACACTGCTGGCGCTCGCCGAGTCCGAGGCCGCCGCCTCGCTGCTGGCCGACGCCGTGCGAAACCACTTCGCCCGCGTGTCCGTGGCGCGGTCGCCGGTCGGAGGGCCCGAGGTGTGCGTCGGTTGACGGCTGCGGACGGTCACCGGCGGGGCGGCTACAGTGACCCCGCTCGAACCGGACGTGGCAACCCCCCGCCGACTAGGGCGATTCAGCCCGATGGGAGGTGGTGAAATGGCATCACGTCGTCCTTTGGAGTCGAAGTTGAAGGTTCGATACCTTCCCTCCCAGCCACTCCCGCTCGAAAGGCCCGCCGCGTGACCACCGCGGCCGTGGTCTTGGCCGCCGGCCAGGGCGTTCGCTTCAACTCGGCGCTTCCCAAGGTGCTGCACGAAGCCGCGGGACGCCCGTTGCTCGGCTGGGTGCTGCGCGCGCTGCCTCCGCTCGATCGTGTGGTCGTGGTGGTGGGGCGCGAAGCGTCGGCCGTGCGCGCGGCCGCGGCCCACTGGGGTCCCGACGACCTCGTCGTCATCGAGCAGCCGCAGCAACGAGGGACCGGTCATGCCGTGCGCCTCGCCGCCGACGCGCTCGACGGCATCGACACCGTGCTGGTGGTGCCGGGTGACACGCCGCTGCTCGACGAGAAGCTGCTCGCCGGGCTGCTCGACCGCCACGTGACCAGCGGCGCCGCGGCCACGCTGCTGACCGCCACGCCCGCCGACCCCTCCGGGTACGGGCGAATCCAGCGCGACGCGGGCGGAGACATGGTGGGCATCGTCGAGCACCGTGACGCCGATGCCGCCGACCTCGCGATCCGTGAGATCAACACCTCGGTGTACGCGTTCCAGACGGGGCCGTTGCGTACCGCGCTGGAGCGGCTGACCACCGACAACGAGCAGGGCGAGGAGTACCTGACCGACGCGGTCGTCGAGTTGCTGGGCTCCGGCGTGAACTCGGTGCAGGCCCCTGCGGAGGCGACCGACGGGGTCAACGACCGGGCACAGCTGGCCGCGGTGGCGCAGCTGCTGCGGCGGCGGATCCTGCACGATCTGATGGTGACCGGCGTGACGGTGATCGATCCGGCGACCACCTACGTCGATGCCGACGTCAGCGTCGCCGCCGACGCCGTCCTGCTGCCTGGGACCCACCTGCAGGGAAGGACCCGCGTGGCCCCGGGAGCGGTCATCGGACCGAACTCCCGGCTGGTCGACACCGTCGTCGAGCGCGACGCGCAGATCTCTTACAGCGTGCTGCTCGAAGCGTCGGTCGGGGTGGGCGCCAGCGTCGGTCCCTTCGCCTACCTGCGGCCGGGGGCGCGGCTGGAGCGCAATGCCAAGGCTGGCACGTTCGTGGAGGTCAAGAACAGCACCGTCGGTGAGGGCAGCAAGGTGCCGCACCTTTCCTACATCGGTGACACCACGATCGGGCGCGGGGCCAACGTCGGTGCCGCGACGGTCACCGTGAACTACGACGGCTACGACAAGCACCGCACCGTCATCGGCGACGGTGCGCGCATCGGTAGCGACACCATGCTCGTCGCCCCCGTCACCGTCGGCCACGACGCCTACACCGGCGCCGGCTCGGTCATCACCAGCGACGTCCCGCCTGGTGCTCTCGCCGTCGAGCGGGCGCAACAGCGCATCGTCGAGGGCTACGCCGAACGTCGGCGTCGCCGCCACGAGTCCTAGGAGATGCCTGCCGCGATGGAGATCGTCACCAAGAAGCGCATGCAGATCTTCAGCGGCCGCGGCTACCCGCTGCTCGCGCAAGAGGTCGCCGACCATCTCGGGATGCGCCTGGGTGACGTCGACATCCACGAGTTCGCCAACGGCGAGATCTACTGCCGTTTCCGCGAGAACGTGCGCGGCAGCGATGTCTTCGTGTTCCAGACCCACTGCAAGCCGGTCAACAACAACATCGTCGAGCAGCTGGCGCTGATCGACGCGGCCAAGCGTGCGTCGGCCAAGCGAATCATCGCCGTGGTGCCCTTCTACGGCTACGCCCGCCAGGACCGCAAAGCGCGGTCCCGCGAGCCGATCACGGCCAAGCTGGTGGCCGACATGCTCACCGTCGCCGGCGCCGACCGTGTCGTCTCGGTCGACCTGCACAGCTTCCAGATTCAGGGTTTCTTCGACCAGCCGCTGGACAGCCTGACCGCGCTGCCGCTGCTCGTCAGATGGCTGGCCGACCACTACGCCGACGAGCACCTCGTCGTCGCCTCGCCCGACGCCGGCGGGGTGAAGCTGGCGCAGAAGTTCCAGTCGCGGCTGCCTGACGCCTCGATCGCCTTCCTGGCCAAGACACGGACCGCCCACAACGTCGCCAAGACGCTGGCGGTGGTCGGCGAGGTCGAGGGGCACACCTGCGTGCTCGTGGACGACATGATCGACACCGCCGGCACGATCTGCGGGGCGGCCGAGGCGTTGATGGACCGAGGTGCCAAGTCTGTCGTGGTGGTGGCCACGCACCCCGTGCTGTCCGGTCCCGCGTGTGAGCGGCTGGCAGCCGGCCCCATCGAGCGCGTGGTGCTGACCAACACCCTGCCGCTGCCGGCCAGCTGCCGGATGGACAAGATCGCCGTCGTCTCGGTGGCGCCGATCATCGCCAGCACGATGAAGGCCATCTTCGAGGATCAGTCGGTCAGCGAGCTGTTCGACGACGACAACCAGCGTTGAGTTGCTGATCGGGGCTGCCGCAGTCCTCCCTCCACGTGTGGTTGGCGCTGGCTTGGGTCCGGTGATTAGGATGGTGGCCGCCAAGGGCGCTGGTTCTTGCGTGCCACAGCCTTCTTTGTAGGAGCGTCGTCCCATGTCCAAGCAGGTACCCCTGACTGCCCGTCGCCGGCCCGGCAGCGGCAAGAGCGAGGCCCGCAGCCTGCGCCGTGAGGGCAGGGTGCCGGCCGTGGCCTACGGTGCCGACCTGCCAGCCACCGCCCTGTCGGTCGACGCCCGCGAGCTGTATCACGCGCTGCGTACCGACGCCGGCACCAACGCGGTGCTGCGCCTGAGCCTTGACGGCGACAGCCACCTCGCGCTGGCCCGTCAGATCCAGCGTCACCCCGTGCGCCGCGAGGTGATGCACGTCGACTTCGTGACCGTTTCGCGCACCGTCAAGGTCAGTGTCGAGGTCCCGATCCACCTCGAGGGCGCTGACGACGCCCCCGGCGTGGACGAAGGTGGGGTCGTCAGCCAGGAGCTGTACGCGCTGCCGGTCGACGTCCTGCCGCTGGAAGTACCCGACCAGATCCTCGTGGACATCTCCGCACTCCACATCGGTGACGTGCTCCACGTCCGAGACCTCACCGTCCCCGCCGGCGTCGAGGTCACGGCCGACCCGGACGCCACCGTCGTCACCGTGGTCGTGCCGCAGCTGGAGGTGCCCGAGCCGATGGAGGCTGTCGAGGGCGAAGCCGGCGAGGAGGCCGAGGGTGCCACGGGCGAAGAGGCCGAAGGCCCTGCCACCGCCGAGGACGCAGAGGCGGACCGCGACAGCGACGAGGGCTGACCCGTCCTACGTCGACGCCGCGGCGGGGACACCCCGCCCGAAGGCACAACCGCGCGGTGGCTAATCGTGGGTCTGGGCAACCCGGCCGCCGAGTACCCCGAGACACGCCACAACATCGGTGCGGACACCGTCCGCCGGCTGGCCGGCAAGCTCGGGGCCGGGTTCAAGCCGCATAAGAAGGCGCAGGCCCAGGTCGCTGACACCTGGCTGCGCAGCTCGGCCGCGACGGCGGACCCCGGCACGCCGGCCGGCACGCCGCTGTCGCTGGTGGTGCCGTTCGGTTACTACAACACCTCCGGCGGGCCCGTCCAGCAGGCGATGGCCTTCTACAAGACACCGCTGGACCGCCTGGTGGTGGTCCACGACGACATCGATCTCGAGTTGGCGCGGTTGCGCCTCAAGTTCGGCGGCGGCACTGCCGGCAACAACGGCCTCAAGGACATCCAGCGCCGCTGCGGCGGACCCGACTTCTACCGGGTCCGGATCGGCATCGGCCGCCCGCCAGGGCGCATGGATCCGGCCGACTACGTGCTCAAGCGCTTCTCGAGCAGCGACCGCGAGGCCGTGGACGTGACGGTCGAGCGGGCGACCGACGCGATCTGCGACCTGATCGACAGCGGCCTGGAGGCGGCGCAGAACCGTCACCATGCCGCCTGACCCCACCCCCAACCTCGGGGCCGCCTTTTGCCGCACGAGGCGGCTCGCGTCATTCTGGGCAGGCGCATGACCTCCTTGAACCCCGCTGCCCTGCGGGCCTTGCTCGACCTCGGCCGCGAGCCCCTCGCCGACGTCACCGAGCCCGGCGAGATCCACGTCGGGCCGACCCTGCGCGCCTACACGGTCGGGCTGCTGGCGGACCACGTCGCGACGCTGCTGGTGGTCGTGGCCACCGACGCCGACGCCGAGGCGCTCAACGACGACCTGAGCGCCTTCCTCGGTGAGCACGCCGTGGCCGTCTTTCCCGCCTGGGAGACCCTGCCCCACGAGCGTCTGAGCCCGCAGGCCGCCACGGTCGGTCAGCGGCTGCGGGTGCTGGACCGTTTGCGCGCCGGCGCTCCCGGCGGCACCGCCAACCATTCCAGTGGTGACACTGAACCCCCCGCCGAGGTGCCGCTGCGGGCGGTGATCGCGCCGGTCCGGGCCTTGCTGCAGCCGATGGACCCGCGACTGACCGACCGCGAGCCGGTCCGGCTGCACGCCGGCTTCACGGGCGGGCTCGATGGGCTGGTCGAGTCCCTGGCGGCGCTGGGGTACACGCGCACGACGATGGTCACCCACCGCGGCGAGTTCGCCGTGCGCGGCGGCATCGTCGACGTCTTCGCCTCCGCCGCCGACCATCCGGTCCGCGTGGAGTTCTGGGGCGACGACGTCGACTCCTTGCGTTGGTTCGCCGCCGCCAGCCAGCGGACCGTGGAGTCGGTCGAGTCGGTGGCCGTCGACGCCGCCCGTGAACTGGTCCTTGACGCCGAGACCGCCGACACCGCCCGCCTGCTGGCCAAGCGGGTGCCCGCCCTGGCCGATGCGCTGGGCCTGCTCGCCGACGGCGTGGCGTTCGAGGGCATGGAGTCCCTGGTCACCGCGATCCATCCTGCCCCCGCGTACCTTCCGGACTTTTTTCCCGAGGTCAGTGGCGTGGTGGTTGCCGACCCCGTCCGCGTCGCCGACCGCGCCACCGAACTGCGGGATCAGGCGGCGGCCTTGCTGGTCGCGGGCTGGAGCGGTGACGACGATACCGGGCTACTGCCCACCACCGACGGGGCGGTCGAGGAGTACGACGCGGTCGGCTTCGCCGGCTGGGAGACCGTGCAGCAGCGCATCCGCGGACCGCGCTGGTCGCTGACCCCGTTCTCGACCGACGCCACCACAGCCTCGGTGCCGGGACTGCCGTGGGACTCCTTCCGCGGCGACATCGCCGCCGCGGCGGCGCACGTGCGGCGGCTGTCGGCCGAGGGCGCCACCGTGGTGCTGACCACCCCGGGGCACGGCCCGGCGCTGCGTCTGGCCGAGGTCCTGCGCGAGGAAGGCCTGGCCGCGCCCGTCGTCCCGGCGGTGGAGCTGGGCGGCGGCCGCGTGCTCATCACAGAGTCGCGGTTGCGCCAAGGGTTCCGCGTCAGCGAGCTGGGCGTTGCGGTGCTGGGGGAGTGGGACCTGTTCGGCCCGCGGCGCTCGCGCGCCTCCCGGCGCCTGCCCAGCAAGCGCGCGGCCTCCGAGACCGTCGTCGACCTGGCGCCCGGCGACAACGTGGTGCACAGCGTGCACGGCGTGGGCCGCTACCAGGGCATCGTCACCCGCCAGCTGCGCGGCCCGACGAGCACGGTGGGCGGCAAGGCGACGGGCACCGTGACGCGCGACTACGTCGTGCTCGAGTACGCCGGCGGCGACAAGTTGTTCGTGCCCTCCGACCAGGTCGACGCCATCGCCAAGTACGTCGGCGGCGAGAGCCCCAAGGTGATGCGCCTGGGCGGCAACGAGTGGGAGCGCGCCAAGTCCAAGGTCCGCAAGGCCGTGCGGGAGATGGCCAGCGAGCTGATCCGCCTGTACCAGGCGCGCATGCACGCCCCCGGCCACGCCTTCGCGCTGGACAGCGCCTGGCAGCAGGA
>JALZLC010000279.1 GCA_030858885.1 Actinomycetota bacterium | reverse complement strand
TTGAGCAGCCTATGAGCCGGTTGTCAACGACGACTTTTCGCGATTGGGGCAAGGGTGGGGCGCCCCGTCGGTCGGTCGCCGGCGGGAGAGATCGTTGGGTGGTGTGGCGCCGGACTTCGGGCAGGTGTCCGCGTCGCGTCTTCTGACTCCAACTAGCATGCAACCGGGCTTGTGGTCGGCCCTACAGCCTTCATCCGAGCTCGCGAGAAGACGGGGTGGACTGCTCATGCTCAAGATCGAGGTCGTGCCTCAAGTCAGATGAGAGCTCGTCCTGCCCCGAGGGTGGCGGCGGGTCAGGCGGCGGCGATCACCTCCTGTCGGCCGGCGGCAGTCCTGGCGTCCCACGGGACACCGCGGACGATGACGGCGTGGAGCTGGCGCAGCAGGGAGCCGGCCACCGCGACACGTGCTTGATGATCGGTCAGCCGGTTGTGTTCACGGGTGCGCAGATGGTGGTGGCGGGCGGAAAGAACGGCGTTGTGCGGCAGCGCGCCCCACACCGCCCGCCACACGGCCAGGCGCAGCTCGGGTCGTCCCCGGCCCGAGACACGGCTGGTGCCTTTGAACGTGCCGGATTCGTTGTCGCGCGGGGCCAGACCGGCGTGCTTGACCAGAGCGCGGCCGCTGTCGAACCGGTGCGGGTCGCCGGTCTCGGCCAGGATCGCCGCCGCACCGACGGCTGATAACCCGGGGATGGTCGTGACCAGACTCGTCAGATTGAGCTCGTCAAGGAGGTGCACCATGCGCGCTTCGACGGCACCACGCTGGACACGTAGACGCTGCCAGTCGGTCAGGGCGTCGGCGACGCGCTCAAGTGCGCCGTGGCGGTGCACGATCACACCGGTCGGGTCGGTGGTCGCGTCCCACAGCTCACGCGCAATCGTCCAGGTCACACGATGCCCGCCCCATCGGGGAAGCTCGCGACGGACCGCAGCTTGAAATCGGGGCCAGCCCATCCGGCGGATCGCTGCGGGATCCCCGTCGACGCTGCGGGCGCAGATCACCGCCATCGTCGCCCGCCACGTCATAGACGCCAACGGATCAGCGGCAGTGGCCAACGCCGCGGGCCAGACGCACTCCAGCAGCGAACGCATCCGCTGGCGAACCACCCCACACGCAGTGGTCAACTCCGACCGGCGGGCGCCCAGGTGACGCATCCGTGCCCACTGAGCGGTCGGCCGCTCAGGTTCATAGCACCGCAGCTGGGCGGCCAACCCGGCGATGAGAACCGCGTCCTTGGCGTCGCTGCGGTCAGGGGTCAGGTCTTCACGTTCGCGCTCCCGGTGCACCAACATGGGTGGAGCACAGACCATCGTCAGACCCAGCTCATCGCACTGATCCAGCATGACCCGCCAGCGGTGTCCGGTCGGCTCACAGGCGACCACCACGCCCGCGAATCCCGCTTCGACCGCGGCCGCCTTGGCCCACCGAAGCGTTTCATCCAGCTGCCAGGCCCGCTTGTTGACGGACCGGCGGCCGTGGACGCCGCCGTCGTGGTCGCACACTGCGAATACCTGCTTCCGATCCGCCAAATCGACACCGACGATCGCGAACTCCCGCGGGATCAGCCCCCGCAGCCGAGCCTTGCGGGCATTGCGCCGTCGATCACCACGAGACGGCCCGATACGGTGCGTCATGACATCCTCCTGTCTGCGGTCTGGGACACCAAGCCCGACAACCGCAGCAGGGGGATGTCGCTGTGGCAACCGCTTACAGGCACTTACTAGTCAGACCGCAGCGGACCCCGGCAGGCGACAAGTCGATATCAAGCCAACCCCGCAGGGGCGACGGGCTGATCCCGGGTCAGCCCACCGAGATCCTGGACGCTAGAGCCGCGAACTCCGCGTCCTGGCCCAAGTGAACCATCAGAAGCCCTACCTGGCCGTTGCTGCCATGAGGACGAAGGTCGGGTCCCTGTGAAACGAGCGGTCCGATTGGTCGTACCCGACGGTGGTATCGGCCTTGGCGTGGCGGGCAGCACGCTGCATATCCCGAAGCTGCACGCCCTGCAGTAGGCCGATCGTGATGTATGAGCGGCGCAGCGCGTGGGGCGTGAGCCGGTGTGTGATCCCGGCGGTACGTGCAAGGCGTCTCACGACCGCTGCCGCGTTGTGCGGTTGCATGCGGCGAAGCCATTCGTTTCGCAAGAGTGGCCCCTCGCGACGTTCCATGATGGCGCCGTCGATCGCCTGCTGGGTCCGCGGGTTGAGTACTACTTCGACTGGCTTGTCACCCTTGCCGATGATCCGCAGCGTCGGCTGGTATCGCGAACCACCCAGATCGGCGATGTCTGCCCCACATGCTTCAGACACCCGCAGCCCATTGAGCGCAAGCAAACACGCCAGTGCGTACACGTCGCCGGCTTCGTCCTCGGCGGCCGCGAGCACATCCGTCAGCTCGCTGCGGTTCAACCAGGGTTGCGGACTTGGATGGCGCTGCGGGCGGCGGACACGTGCCGGCGGATTACCGACGATGACCTCTTCGTCTTCGAGCCATCGGAACCATGAGCTCGGCGTCGAGATCCGGCGGTACAACGTGCATCGCGCGGGAGCAGGGTCCTGCGTCTCGAGCTGACGCAGATACAGTTTCAAATGGGTCCGCCGCAGCCCACGGAACGGATGCAACTCGTGCAGGGCGCAGAAGGTGAACCAGCATGAAGGCGCGCCGGTAACTCCTGCGTGTCTGCTCTGACTGGAACCCGGCGACGAACGCTCCTGCGCAGTACATCGCCTCACGCCAATCCGGTGCGTCGACATCGACGACAACTGCCTCAACCTCAACCATTGACCGCCTCCTCTGTGATGGGACGAGACGATCCAACGCCGCCGTGCCCTCACTCGCTATGGCGGGATTTCGGATGCAGCGTGTCTCCCCAGAGGGAACGGACGTGAGAAGACCGCAACCGCGCTCCGGCTTGCCTCAGCGGCGACGCTCGATTTTCCGCGGGTAGGACTCGTAGTCGAACTCTTCGCCATTCAGACGCACCGAGCCAGCGATTGGCACCGGCTCTCGAACCATCGCCTCCGCGTAGCACCCGCCTTTTGCATTGTGGATCAGGGCCGCGACGCGGTGTGAATCATCGTCTGATTCGATGTCGAACTCTATGTCGAGCCTGTGACACGTCGAAGAGATGGTGCCGGCGAAGACTGATCCCTCGCTGGTCCAATGCCCTCGGACGCGGCATGAAGCACGAGTGAATCCGACCTTCATCATTCGTCCGTACCGGACGAGTTGTGTCAACAGTCAGAAACCGATACCGGCGAGGATGTAGTCCAGTGGGCGCGGGTGCTCGTCCTCACCCCAAAGGTCCGGCGGTTCGTCACTGTGGAACGTGAACTGCCGCACGTGCCCCTCATGGAGATCCTGTGGACATTCTGGGTGACAGCTTCTTGCGTCACCACCCGCTGCACTACCAGGTGCGATTCGCGGCCCAGGACCTCGCGGAGCAGGGCGACGACCTGATTCGGCGGGCCGTCGAGGTGTGGCGGCGCTGCGAGGAGACGCACACCATGACCGCGGAGGATCTTGCCCTGCTGCAACAGCGCAGACGCGACTGCTGGACCAGGTGCGCCGCCCATGACCGCCGGTGAGCCGCACCCACCGTGCAACCTCTTCCAGCCCGGCCACACCGTGCACGTCATCCAGGCGCACAAGGCTGTGCGTGCTCCCGGCATCCCCGCCGTGCTCACGCGCGTCGACGGGACCCTGATCGAACTCGTCCTCGCCGGCGGCCAGCAACAGCGGTATCGCAACCACCACCCAGCACGGCTGCTGGCGCTGATGCGCGAGCGACCACGCGACCTCGAGCTGGTACCCGCCTGGTCGTTGCTGCGACTGGGCTCGGGTGGGAACCGGTTCTGCTTCTCGATCGCCGAGGGCACCGTGCCCCTGACTCCGTGCAGCCCCCGCCGGTCAGTCGAACGGTCGGAACCCTACGGCGCCGCGTAGACCTCGCCGAACTGCTCATCGACAGAAGCGCCGGTGGCGTGTCGCGCCGCTGCGGCCAGCGCCGCCGGCGCGTCGACCATGCCCCAGCCGGCGCCGATGTCACGGCCCTCCGTCAGCAGGTCCCGCGCCGTGCCGTTGAGGATCACCCGGACGTCGTCGGGGGTGAGCGTCGGGTCGGCCTGCAGCAGCAGTGCGACCAGGCCGGCGACATGCGGCCCGGACATGCTCGTGCCGGAGAAGTTCGCGTGCAGCACCCGGTTGGTCACCGCGTCCTGCGGCTGCGTCCCGGCGAAGTCACCGGAGAGCTGGCCCAGCGCCATGCCCGACGACACGTTCACCGCGGCGACGATGTCCACACGCGGCGCGGTCACGTCGACCGCCGGCCCTCGACTGAAGAAGCTGCCGATCGAGCGATCCGGTGTGGCCGGACGGCATCCGCTGGTCTTGGACCCGGGGTGGCAACCCGCCGCGACCGTGATGACGTCGGGGTGACCGGTTGGCAGCAGCTGCTCGGTGACGTTGTCGCCGGTGCCGCTGTTGCCCGCCGAGAACACCACCGCGACGCCGGCGGCCTTGAGCTTGGGGAGGATGTCGGCGAACGGCGAGTAGTCCAGCTGTTCCCCGTCGGCGGTCGACTCGCCGGTCCCCCACGAGTTGTTGACGACGCGGATGCCCGCCGGGCCGAAGGCGATGTCGGCGTGGTGGCGCAGCAACCAGTCGTAGGCCGCCAGCGCGTTGCGCTCCCACCCGATGTTGTTGTCCGAGGAGTGCGCCTGCGGGGAGATGCGCAGGTCGACGACCTTCGCGCCGGGGGCGACACCACGGTTGTTGTTGTTCCGGCCCGACGTGCCGGCGCTCGTGCCGGCGGCGATCGCGGCGACGTGGGTGCCGTGCCCGACGTCGTCGAGACCCGCCGCTGGTCCGGTGACCGCCGCGAACTCGTCGAGCTGCTCCGGCGTCAGCAGCAGCTCGCCGGCGTAGGCGAGCTCGAAGTTCCGCTGCGCCACGACGCGACCGGCGAGGTCGGGATGCTCCGCCCACACCCCGGTGTCGACGACGGCGATGGTCTGGCCGGTGCCGTCGACCGCGGGGCGCTCGATCTGCCACGGCCCGTCGGGCCCGTCGCCCGTCACCGTCTCGGGCACGTCGAGGCGCTCGCGACCGGCGCCGATGAACGGCACCGACTTCGACAGGTGGAAGTCCAGCCGGCGCTCCGGGCGCACCGCCACAACGTCTGCGCGTGACCGGATCTGATCGATGGCGCCCGTCGGCAGCGACACGGCGACGACGTCGATCGTCGTCAGCGCGAGGCCGTCCACCGCCCCGGCCCGCCGCAGCACATCGCCGAGGTCGTCAGGCAGCCCTGCCGTGCCGTCGAACGCGATGACCCAGCGCTCGAGCACCGTCTCAGCGGCGGTGCCCGGGGCTGCGACCAGCAGACCAGCGAGAAGAACGGAAGCGACAACAGCACGAAGGGCAGGCACAGGGACACTCCAGCCGGAGGGACGTGCTGCCGCCTTTCGACGCCGCGGCGTCGCATTCCTGTCTGACGAGCCCCCCGAGCCTGCGAACTACTCCGGCTACGCGAACGCGATCGTCTTTGCGCCGCCGACAACTTCCTCCACGACCTTGGCGGCGCCGACGATCTGCGCACCCTTGGCGCAGTCGGACTCGGTGATGCCGCGCGGCTTGGTGCAGACGCCGCACAGCCACACCTGGCCGCCGTTGCCGATGAAGTCGCCGTAGACGTCAGCGAGCGTCGGGATGCCCTCGTAGGAGACGCCCTCGGTGCCGCCGTGCGTGCCCAGACGCACCGCCTCGACCGTGCACAGCACGATCGCTTCCTGACCGGCCGAGGCCGCGACGTTGGCCGCGATGAACGGCAGCGTCGCCCGCTCCGGGTCCTCGGCGCCGGACGTGCAGTTAAAGATCAGCTTTTCGGACATGGCCACGCTCCACAGTGATCACGAGCCGCCCATCGGCGAGCGGTTCTTCGGATACGACGCGGTGGCCCAGCATCCTGGCCACCGAGGGGATGTCGGCCTTGGCCGACGGGTCGCGAACCGTGACCCGCAGCCGTTCACCGACCGCGACGGCATCCATCTGCCGCCGGAACTCTTGCGCGAGACCGTCGCCGCAGCCGCGGTCGCCGGCGTCAAACGTCGCGACGGCGTCGAGCGGCGTCACGGCCTCAGGCGCGGACGGCGAGGAAGGCGTACCCGTAGGTCTGGAATCGCCGAGCATTGCGCTCCCCTTCCGCCCCGCCGAACGTGTCCACCGGCGGCCCGATCACCACGCCGGTGAAGCCCGCCTCCTCGATGATCCGCTGCCAGCCTGCGCACGGCAGGCCACCGGCAATTCACCCGGTCCACAGGTCGATGTCTCGTAACGCGTCCTCCGGCACCGCCTCGCCGTTGGCGATGTCCGCGAACTGCAGCACCCCGCCCGGGCGCAGCACGCGGGCGATCTCGTCGAAGACCGGCCGCTTGTCGGCGCACAGGTTGAGAGCGCCGTTGGCGATCACGACGTCGGCCCAGCCGTCCTCGACCGGCAGCTGCTCGGCGTAGCCCTCGCGGAACTCGACGTGGTCCGCGCCCACGGCGGCCGCGTTCCTGCGTGCCTTGTCGAGCATCTCCGCGGTCATGTCGACGCCGATCACCCCGCCGGACGGCCCCACCGCAGACGCGGCGACCAGCGAGTCGAAGCCGGCGCCACTGCCCACGTCGACGACCCGCTCCCCCGGCTGCAGGTCCCGCAGCGAGAACGGGTTGCCGACGCCGGCGAACGACTCTACGACCTCGTCGGCGAAGTCTTCGCCGAGCTCGTCGGGGTAGCCGAGGCGCGCTGCAAGGGGCCGGCCGGTGTGGAAGTGATGCGCCGCATACGGGTTCGCCGCGACGTCCCGGTACTTGGCCTTTACCTGCTCGCGCAGCGCGGCCGTGTCGACTGGGGTGGGCCCCTGAGCATCCACCTGTGTCATCCGACTACGCCTCCCGTTGTGCTGCTCCTGCAGGTAGAGGACGTCCGCCGGCGCCCCGTCATTGCACCGTGACGGGCTTTGTCGCCGTCACCACGATGCGGACACCGATCGACTCCTGGACGTCGGGGGAAATGAGCCGCCGCATCGCCTCGATGAGGTCGCGTGGGAACAAGGGCTCGGCCTCCAGCTCGGACACGCCGTAGGTGACCCGCTCCGCAATTCGGATGTCGGCAAAGCCTGTCTTTGCCAGACGCTCGACGAAAGCACGCTCCGTCAGGGCACCCGACACTCACCCGGCCCACGCCGCGGGATGCACCAGCACCTCCGACGGCAGCTGCTCCTCCTCGAGCGTCATGTCCGACACGCACACACGGCCGCCCGGCCGGAGCACGCGCATCGCCTCGGCGAACACGCGCGCCTTGCGCGCAGAGAGGCTGATCACCCCGTTGGAGATGACGGCGTCGACTGATTCATCAGGCAGCGGGACCGACTCGATCTCGCTCTCGACGAACTCCACGTTGTCCAGCCCGGCGGCGGCCGCGTTGGCCGAAGCCCGCTCCACCATCTCGGGAAGCAAGTCGACGCCGAGGACCGAACCCTCCGGACCGACTGCGCGTGCGGCGAGGATCGCGTCGATCCCGCCGCCACTGCCGAGGTCCACGACGCGCTCGCCACGCTGCAGGCGCGCCCACGCCACCGGGTTGCCGGTGCCGAACGACCAGGCGACGGCGCCGTCGGGCAGCGAAGCCAGCTCGTCGTCGGTGTACGGACACATGGCTCGGTCGGGTCGCCCCTGCACGTCGACCTCGCGGTAGACCTCGCGGATCAGCGCCTGGATCTCGGCCTTGTACATGAGATCCGTCATGAGGCGTCCTCGCCGTCGAGCTTCGTCAGGAACGTCTCGAGGCGCCCCCGTGCTTCAGGCGGGATCGTGTCCTGGGCGTGCACCGTCAGGAAACCGCGCAACTCCCCCGCGAAGTCCGCCTCGCCGCAGCATTGCCGGCAGACCGCGATGTGCTCGTCGATCTGCACCTCCTCGGCAGTCGGCAGCGACCGTTCCACGTAGTCCCACAGCCGAGTGACGGCCTCCTCGCAGCTGATCACGACGGCTCCTTCAACAAGTCGTTGTCGACTGCGTACTGCCACAGGCCGCGCTCGAAGCGCTTGCGGGCACGGTGCAGCCGCGACAGCAGGGTGCCCAGCGGGACGCCGAGCAGGTCCGCGACCTCGCGCGTCGACCACCCCTCCATGTGCACCAGCACCAGCGCCATGCGGTCGGCTTCCGCCATGCCCGCCAGCACTCCCCAGACGTCCTCGGTGCCGAAGCGGCACAGGAAGTCCAGGTGGAGGGAGTCCGAGTACGGAAACGGATCCTCCGAGGCGACTGTCCGGTACAGCGAGAACTCCTCGATCGGGTCGATGAGCGTCTCGGCCGGACGGCGCTGCCGGTGGCGGAACCGGTCGCGTGCGCAGTTGGCAAGGATCCGGTTCAGCCACGCCTCGACGGCCTGGTGGTCGCGCAGGCCGTCGTAGCCGCGTTGCGCCTTGATCAGGCAGTCCTGGACCAGGTCCTCCGCATCGTCGGCGACGAGCCGGCGCGACAGCGAGTACAGCCGCGGGAGGTGATCGCGGGCGACGGCGGCGAAGGTCGGGCGCGGCTGCGCCAGCACCGCCGCCGGCTCTCCCGCCATCGCAGCCTCCACACCGAGACGTCCCCCGCCGTTCAGGACGCCTCCGCCTGCCGCGATATTGCACCCACCGGGAAGAAACGTCGAGGGGGTCAGCGCCGGTGTGCCAGGACCCCCGGCAGCGAGAGCAGCGCCCCGACCACAAAGATCGCCGTGGCGAGGTAGATGAGGCCCAGGTGGCCCACCGTGTCGAAGTTGTTGGGGTAGTGCGCCGGCAACGCGACAGCCAGCGCGAGGACCGGAGCGGCGACGGCCGTCACCCATGCCCACATCTCACCACGCCGGACGCCGATCCACGACAGCGCAGCGACGGCGAGTCCGGTTGCGGCGATGAAGCCCGCCACGGCGATGTGCAGGTGCCCGATGTAGTGGAACAGCGACGGGCTGAACTCGACGATCTCTGCCCTGCCGACGCTGACCTCGCTGGTGCCGATCCCGAGCTCCAGAAACGAGTTGGTGAAGTTGCGGACGAAGAAGATCACCGCGTACCCGATGAACCCGACCGCCGCCAGTGTCATGATCCCGGACCCGAGCCGCATCCGTGCCTCGAGGGTGTCCGTCTTCGGAAGAACTGCAGTAGCCATACCCGCCTCCTTGATTGTGGCTTTCGTGTAATAGGACGACGGCGACAGCCGTCCTATTGCCGCGACGGCACTTCCACTTACACCAGGTCCGCCAGCAGCGCGGCGGCGCGGGCGGCCCCATCTGTCGCCACCGGCTGGTAGCGCACCTCTCTGTTCATCCCTTCGCGGATCGCCTGCGCCAGCGCGTCGGGCGCGGTGTCTTCGTAGTTCATGCGGCGGCCGGCGCCGTAGCGCTGCAGCCGGTGCGCCACATGGAAGTTCTGCTCGAAGTGATGGCGCAGCGGGATGGAGATGAACGGCCGGTTCGTCGCCGTCAGCTCCATCGTGGTCGTCAGGCCGCCCTGCACGACGGCCAGGTCGCAGACCGCGAGGTGGCGGTAGAGCTCATGGACGTAGGGGCGGACCTCGAGCCCTGGACGCGACGGCAGGGAGGCTGGGTCGATCCGAGGGCCTGCAACCACGATCATCCGCAGCTCCGGGATGTGGCGCTTTGCCTCAGGAAAGGCATCGATGACTCGGCGGAGCAAATGCCCGCCGACACCTGAACCGCCGACCGTGACGATGCAGACGCGCTCATCGGCTCCGTAGCCGAGCTCCGACCGGATCTCGGCGTTGTTGTAGTCGAGCCCGAGCGCGAGGAGGCATTGCAGGTTGACCGCTGCGACGTGGAGACTAAGACCGAGCTGGAAAACCGCACAGGCCTGGAGCGGTCACAAGACCGCCTCCGTCCTGCTGGACACCTACCTCGGCGTCATCCGCGGCGACGAGGACCTGGCCCTGTCTCGCTTCGAGGCGCTTCTCCACAGCCACGACCCGCCCGAAGGCCCAATCTCGTGACACGCTCGTGACACGGGCGACGGAATGCAACGGCAAGAAGGAGACGACGATGGCAACCATTGAGACGGCCGACCGCTCAGGCGTTTCCGCTGGTCAGGCCCTACTTCCGGCCGTTTTCGCTGGTGGGCACGGGTGGAGCCGGGGCGGGGAATCGAACCCCGGACCTGCTCATTACGAGTGAGCCGCTCTGCCGACTGAGCTACCCCGGCGATGGTGCTGCCCTTCGAAGCCAGGAGCGACCTCGGGAACGCCGGAAGGATAGACCGGTGCTGTGCGCGCGTCACATTACGGTGGAGCTGACCGCCCGCCTGGCAAGCAACGGGTCGAGACCCTCCAGGTGTTGCGTGCGCTTGCACTGCCTGTCTACGGCTGGGCGACCCATCCCGCCGTCGGCATGTGGCGAGGTCACACCCCAGCACTGGTGGTCTACGGCAGCGTTTGCGTCGCCGCGTGGCGGGCACGCGGTCATGCCGACTCAACCCTGGACCTGATCGTCGAGTTCGCTCCGCAGGTACGTGACTGGGGCCAGGAGGAGCGGCGGCGGCACCGCCACCAGCCCCCGATCTCGACGGGTCGCGCCTGTGGGTGGTGCGGCCAGCCAACCGCGAGACCCTGGGAGCGTTCCTGGGCCGCGTCGGCCTGGATGCAGCCAGTGGCATCGACGCGGACGCCGCCGGACGCGACACCGCGGGACTGCGCCAGCTCCTGTTCGAGCGGGCCATCAACGACCGGTGCGATGGCAGGCGCGGCTGCCACGCGGCGCGGTCGACCCGCCGGCAGCCCTCGAGGATCCCAGCATGCTGTTCGCCGTACGCCTCGCGTCCGGGCCGAGTTTCCGCAAGTCAACGCCTCACGACCAGGCCAGGCCTAGCGGACCAGACCCCCATGGGCTACCACGTCCTAGTCAGCATGGGGTAGCGAAATCATCCCATTGGTGCATGCAGGATACGCTGGGCGGTGACGAGATTACTCTCAGTACGGGACCGGGCCGTCGACACCAACGGCAACGGACCATTCGCCACCGAGGAGAGGAACTCCAGATGCAGTTCATGTACCGCACGGCCTACCTCACGATGGGGGCGCTGGCCGGGCTCATGTCCGTCGTCGCGGCTCCGAGGAAGTGGTGACCGAGATGCTGACCAGAGTTCGCCGCTACCTCTACACCAGCACGGTGCTCGCTTCGCTCGCCGCGTTCGTTGCGGTCTTCGGTGCGCCCGTCAAGTGGCGCTAGCCAGCACACGGTGACGGCGCCTCGACCTGGTCGGGGCGCCGACGCAGTTTCCAAGATCGGCCGGATGATGCGCGCATTGGGCAAGGCGCCCGACGACAGCGTGGCCTTGTGGGCCTATGTCTGGGCGGTCATCGCCGCCGGAGCCGGTCTCCTCGTCTGGGTTGTGTTGACCGAGGATTTCGCATCGATGGCGGGGCCGCACCCTGCGGCCTTCTGGATCTTCGCGGTCCTGCTTACGCTGCTGGAGCTGCGTCCGGTCAAGTGGCTGCGGCGCCAAGAGGGCGGCGAGGTCACGGCCTCGTGGGCGTACGCCTGCGCGCTGCTGCTGCTGAGCCCGTCCAACGCGGCGGTCCTGTGCATGGGCGCGGCGAGCCTGCTCGGCGACCTGACCCAGCGCAAGCCGGTCACCCGTGCCCTGTTCAACGCCTCGCAGATCTCGCTGTCCCTGGGCTGCGGAGCGCTGGTCTTGAGCATCTTGCCCTACCGCCAGGCCCTCATCAGCGGCGAGCAGCTCACGGTCGGCTACGTCGGTGCCATGGCGGCCGCGGGTGCCGCGATCTTTCTGACCAACAGCGTGCTGACGTGTCTGGTCCTGGCGTTGTACGAGCAGACACCGGTATGGCCGACGCTGCGGCGGACCATCGGGGTCAATGCCTCCACCGACGGGATGCTGCTGGCGATCGCGCCGATCTTCGTGGCCATCGCCCAGCGCAGTCTGGTCTTGGTGCCGCTGCTGCTGGTCACCTCCTACGCCGTCTACAACAGCGCACGACTGGCGTTGTCCCGACAGCATGAGGCGCTGCATGACGCGTTGACGGGATTGCCCAACCGTCGCCTGTTCGACGATCAGGTCTGCAACGCGCTCAGCGACGCCCGGCGCCGTAACCGTCGAGCTGCCGTCATCGTGATGGACCTGGACGGCTTCAAAGGCATCAACGACCGGCTTGGGCACCACATCGGCGACCGGGTGCTGCAGGTGCTCGGCAAGCGGCTCTCGGACGGGGTGCGCGGCTCGGACGTGGTGGCGCGGCTCGGCGGCGACGAGTTCGCCATCCTGCTGCGCAACGTCGGCGACGACGAGGCCGTGCTCGGCGCCGGCAACTCGTTGCGGCAACTGGTCCAGCAGCCCTGCCACATCGACGGCTTCTCCGTGACGGTGGGTGGGAGCTTCGGCATCTCGCTGTATCCCGACCACGGCGGCGAGCCCCAGGCGTTGACGCAACACGCCGACGTGGCCATGTACACCGCCAAACACGCCGGCGGAGGGGTGGTGGCCTATCGCAATCACACCCGCGACCGGCTCGGACACGGCCGGCTGGGTCTGCTGTCGGAGCTGCGGCGCGCCATCGACCACAACGAGCTGATCCTCAACTACCAGCCCAAGGTGACCCTGGACGACCGCAAGATCGTCGGCGCCGAGGCGCTGCTGCGCTGGGAGCACCCCACGCTCGGCCTCATCCCGCCTGGTGACTTCATCGAGCTGGCCGAGCACACCGACCTGGCGGGACCGATCACCGACTTCGTGCTGCACAAGGCGCTCGTGCAGTGCGCTCAGTGGCACAGCAAGGGCCTGGAGCTGTCCGTCGCGGTGAACTTGTCCGCCGGCAACCTGCACGACCTGCGCTTCCCCAAGATGGTCGCCCAAGCGCTGGACACCGTCGGCCTCGACGCGGCGTGGCTGGAGCTGGAGATCACCGAGAACACGGTGATGGCCGACCCCACCCGCAGCATGACCGTGCTGTCGGAGCTGCGTGACCTCGGCGTGACGCTGGCCATCGACGACTTCGGAACCGGCTACTCGTCGCTGGCGAACCTTCGCGACCTACCCGTGCACGTGATCAAGATCGACAAGTCGTTCGTCGGCACCATGGCCACCAACACCGGCGACGCCACCATCGTCCGCTCGATCCTGGAGCTGGCTCACAACCTGGGGATGCGCACCGTCGCCGAGGGCGTCGAGAACGCCGAGACCTGGCGGCTGCTGGCCGACCTGGGCTGCCATGTCGTGCAGGGCTACTTCATCGGTCGCCCCATGGCGGCCGGCGACCTGGTCGATCGCCTGACCGCCATGCAACAGGCCGACGAGTTCGAGTTCGTCGCCCGCCGGACGACCGCCGCCTGATGATCCTGTTCGTCGCCTTCGCGCTGGCGGCGCTCAGTGTCCCGCTGGCAGGCGGGCAGCTGTCGGCGCTGTCGCAGCTGCGGCTGCGCTCGACGTGGCTGGTCCTGGTGGCGCTGCTCGTGCAGGTGGTCGTCATCAGCGTGCTGGCCGACGTGCTCGCCGCCGGGCTGTTGGCGGTCGTGCACGTGGCGTCCTACCTGCTGGCGGTGGCCTTCCTGGTCGTCAACCGGCGCGTGCCAGGGATGATCCTGACCGGCTCCGGTGGCCTGCTCAACCTGGCGGCGATCATGGCCAACGCCGGCGTGATGCCGGCGTCACCGGGCGCACTGGCACTGGCTGGTCGGGTGGACGCCCACAGCTTCGTCAACTCCGGTGTGGTGCCGGACGCACACCTGGCGTGGCTGGGCGACGTGTTCGCCATCCCTGAGTTCCTGCCGCTGGCCAACGTGTTCAGCGTCGGGGACCTGCTCCTGATCGTCGGTGTGACGGCGATGCTGCACCGCACCTGCGGTTCGAGATTGGCCCGCCACGGGCGTGAGGACCGGACCGGATCGCGGCTGGCGATGCCGGCGCACTACCGTGGCAGTGATGACCACCGACCCGAACCTGCTCCGTGACGCCGCGACGCGACGCACCTTCGCCATCATCAGCCACCCCGACGCCGGCAAGACCACACTGACCGAGAAGTTCCTGCTGTACGCCGGCGCGGTGCAGGAGGCGGGAGCGGTCAAGTCGCGGCGCCAGGCCCGGGGGGCGACCTCAGATTGGATGGAGCTGGAGCGCCAACGGGGCATCTCGATCAGCTCCACGGTGCTGCACTTCGCCTACGGCGGCTGGAAATTCAACCTGCTGGACACCCCCGGTCACGCCGACTTCAGCGAGGACACCTACCGCACGCTGTGCGCTGCCGACGCGGCGGTCATGGTGCTGGACATGGCCAAGGGTCTCGAGCCACAGACACTGAAGCTGTTCAAGGTCTGCGCCGAGCGCGGCCTGCCCATCGTGACCTTCGTCAACAAGTGCGACCGCCCCGGCTTGCCGCCGCTGGGCCTGCTTGACGAGATCAGCGGGCAGATCGGCGTGCAACCCGTGCCGCTGACTTGGCCCGTCGCGGACGGCCCAGCCTTCGCCGGCATCGTCGATCGGCGCGCCGGCGAGCTGGTGCGCTTCGACCGCAAAGCTCACGGTGCCCGCGTCGGCTCCGAGGAGCGTGTGCCGCTCAGCGCCGCCGATCGCGGCGAGTGCCCGCCGGATCGCTGGGACGCGGCGATGCAGGAGCTGGAGCTGCTGGACCTGGAAGGCGCCGAGCTGGATCCCGAGGCTTTCCTGGCCGGCAAGCAGACCCCCGTGTTCTTCGGTAGCGCGATCGCCAACTTCGGCGTCCGCCTGCTACTGGAAGGCTTCGCGGAGCTGGCTCCGGCTCCCGGTCCCCAGATCACGATCGACCCGCCCGGCACCCGCCCCATCGACGCGCCCTTCAGCGCCCAGGTGTTCAAGATCCAGGCCAACATGGACCCGCGTCACCGCGACCGCATGGCGTTCCTGCGGGTGTGCAGCGGGCGCTTCGAGCGCGGCATGGCCGCGGTGCACGC
>JALZLC010000273.1 GCA_030858885.1 Actinomycetota bacterium | reverse complement strand
TGGGCGCAGGCACGCAGCTGGCGGGTCGGCTCGGTCAACCCATTCGTCCTCGGGGTGCGGTTGGTGGAGCAGACCGTGGAGAACCGTGTGTCAGGGCTGGCCGCGGAGATGGCGTTCTGGGCGCTGCTGTCGCTGGTGCCGCTGCTGGTCACCTTCGGGGCGACGATGGGCTACCTGGAGAATCTCCTGGGCGCGGACACGGTCTTGCGCGGCGCGAACGCGGTGATCCGTGGCCTTGCGGTCATCTTCAGCCCTCGACTCACCAACCAGGTGCTGGCGCCGTTCCTACGGGCGTTGTTGACCCAGGAGCGTGGGGGCCTGGCGCTGGGCGGCGCGCTGGTCACGCTGTACCTGGCCAGCCGCGTGTTCAGCGCCACCATCCGCTCACTGGACACCGCCTATGGCGTCACCGAGCGACGCGGTCTCGTTGTCCAGCGCCTGCTGTCCATCGGCCTGGCGGCCGGCTTCATCTTGGTGGTCGTCCTGACCTTGCTGCTGATGGTCGTCGGCCCGTTGCTGGGGACGGGTCAGACGCTGGCCGACCGCTTCGGGTTCGGAGGGTTGTTCCAAGCGCTGTGGGCGATCGGACGATGGCCGCTGCTGGTCGTCATCGTGATCGCGTTCCTGGCCTGCGTGTACCGCTTGTGTCCCAACGTCAACTTCGGGTGGCGGGCCTGCCTACCTGGCGCCGTGCTTGGCGTGGCGCTGTGGATCCTGGCCTCGGTCGGCTTCCGCGTGTACCTGGCGGCCGGCGGCGGTGACAGCGTGCTGGCCGACACCCAGGACGTGGCCGTGGCGCTCGTCGGGCGGGTCATCGGCACGCTCGTTGCCACCGTCGTATGGACGTACCTGACAGGGTTCGCCATCCTCGTCGGTGGCGAGCTCAACGCCGAGCTGTGCCGAGAGGTGCAATAGGCTGCGTGGAGAATGGCCGCGCGCGTGTTCCTCGTCGACAACTACGACAGCTTCACCTACAACATCGCCCAAGAGCTCGGCGAGCTGGGCGCTGACGTCGAGGTCGCGCGAAACGACGCCTTCACCCTCGACGAGCTGGCGGCCCTACGTCCTGACGGCATCGTCATCTCGCCCGGACCCGGCACCCCCGCCGAGGCCGGGCTGTCCAACGATGTGATTCGCCGCTTCGGCGGGCAGATCTCCTTGCTGGGGGTGTGCCTTGGCCATCAGTGCATTGGGGAGGTCTACGGCGGTCAGGTCGTCCAGGCCCCGGAGCTGGTCCATGGCAAGACCTCGCTGATCCACCATGACGACCGCGGCGTCTTCAGCGGGCTGCCGCAGCCGTTCGACGCCACCCGCTACCACTCCCTGGTCGTGGCCGCCGACAGCGTTCCCGCCAGCCTCGAAGTCACCGCGCGCACCGCCAACGGCCTCATCATGGGCCTGCGTCATCGCCACTGGGCGGTCGAGGGGGTGCAGTTCCACCCCGAGTCCATCCTCACCACCGCCGGGATGGACCTGCTCGCCAACTTCGTGGCCAGTCTTGCCGTCGCACGGCCGGTCAGGGGATAGATCCCGACCACTGCGGGCTACGTGGCGGTACGCCCGACGACGACCGTTGCGGCCGCACGGGTGGCCAGCTGCCCAGAGGCCGTGCGGGCGGCCACCCGGTCCAGCGCAACGTGCTCGGTGGCTCCCAGCGCGATGAAGCCGGTCCGTGCCGCGCATTCGGCCAACAGATTGGTCAGGTCGCGGCCCACCTCGACGACGGCTTCGAGTTCGGGGGCGAGACGCTTGCACAGCGCGCGGCCCTCGGCGACATCGTCGTCGCTGGCGACCCGGTGCAGTGTCTTGGCGGGCACGCCGAAGGCGGCGGCCCAGGAGCGCGCCAGGCGCGCCAGCAGCGGGGCGTTGGGTCCGGGACCGACCGCGACCACGATCTCACGGATGTCGGCGATCTGGCCGGGACGCACCAGCAGCACGTCGCAGGGCGGATCAGCCAGCACGTCTCGAGCCAACGCGTCCCCGCCTCGCACGGCGGGCTGCCACTCGACGACCACGAGGCTGGCCTCGGCCTCTTTGGCCAGCCGGTGAACCCCGGCAAGGTCCGTGGGGGCGTCACCATCCCAGATCATCGCGGTGACACCGCGTTGCTGGGCGAGCATGGTCACGGTGTCAGCGGCCTCGGCCCCGTCGTGGCCGTGGAGCGCCGGCCCGTGGGCGTGCAGCGCGCCTCCGCCGACACCGGCCGCGGCGAGGTTGGTGAGCACGGGAGCGCTGCGGGTCGTCCGGTACAGCACCAGGGTGGAACCGGGAGCATCCAAGCGGCTTGCCTCCAGGGCGGCCGGGGCCACGGACGGTTTGCCAGGTTAGCCGCCTGACCCGAGCCGGGGTTCGCCTCAGGGCACCTGCGGTGCCTCCGTCGGAGGCTGGAGCGCCGGGTCGGTGGGCTGGGCTTCGGTGAGCTCGGGGTCGGGCTCGGTGGGTTCGGGCTCAGGCTCGGGCTCGCTGCCTTGGGACACGACCAAGGTCACCGTTGAGCCGAACGGCACGCGGGAGCCGGCGCCCGGCTCGGTGCCGATGGCGAGGTCCTGGTCCACGCTGTCGTCGAAGGTGCGCACCACCGCGACCTCGACACACGGAGGGGTGGCGCAGGCGTTGCGCAGGCGCTCGGCGGCCTCAGCCTCGGCGTCCCCGCTGACGTCGGGCAGCTCCACCGACTCCGGTCCCGCCGACACGACGTACGAGACGTCGCTGCCCGCGGTGACCTCGCTGCCCGCAGGCGGGTCACTGCGGATGACCAGGCCGGCTTCGATGTCGTCGCTGCGCTCCTCCTCGGTCTCGCCGATGGACAGGCCAGCCTCCTGCAAGGCAGCGCCGGCCTCGTCCTCGGTCAGGCCTCGCAGCCGCGGCACCTGCACGGTGGGCGTGCCCGTGGAGATCACCAGCTCGACGATGGAGTCCTGTGCGACCGTGACATCGGCGGGTGGGTCGCTGCTGATGACCCTGCCCGCGCCGACCTGCGGATCCTGCACTCGTTCGGCGACCTCGCCGCGCAGTCCCGCCTCCCGCAGCTCCCGTTGCGCGCGCTCGACCTGCATGCCTTCAACGTCGGGCACGGCCACCTGTGGCACGTCTTCGGTGGCGAACAGCCGCGTGAGGGCGAACACCGCCGCCGCGACCACCGCCAGCAGCAGCAGCGCGAGCATCACGTAGCCGAAGCGGCGCCGGCCGGGGTGGCCTGCCGGGGTGTACTCCTCCTCTTCGACGTACCGGCGAGCGCCGGTGGCGACCATGGTGGGGTCAGGGGCGCCGCCGCGGATCGCCTGGGTGGTGGCATAGGCCATGACCGGCGGTGCCGACACCGCCTGCCCCTGCATCGCCCGCTGGAGGTCGTCGTGGAACTCGCCCGCTGTCTGGTAGCGGTTGTCGGGGTTCTTGGCCATCGCCCGCAAGACCACGGACTCCAGGGCCGGCGAGATCTCGTCGTTGATCTGGATCGGGGGGACCGGCGGCTCGGAGACATGCTTGTAGGCCAGGGCGACCGCACTGTCGGCGGTGAACGGTTGGCGGCCGGTCAGCATCTCGTACAGCACGACACCGAGGCTGTACACATCGGTGCGCCGGTCGACGTCCTCGCCCTGGGCCTGCTCGGGAGAGATGTAGGCGGCGGTGCCGAACACCGTGGCGGTCTGGGTCACCGTGTCAGCGCCCGCGGCGCGGGCAATACCGAAGTCGGTGACCTTTACCTGCCCCTCTTCGGACAGCATGATGTTGGCCGGCTTGATGTCGCGGTGCACCAGGCCGCGCTCGTGGGCGTAGTCCAGGCCGAGGGCGGCGTCGCTGGCGATCTCGGCCGCTCGCTGCGGCAGCACGCCTTCGCGGCGCAACAGGTCGCGCAGGCTTCGGCCGGCGACGTACTCCATGACGATGTAGGGCCGCGCGTCCTGCTCGCCGGTGTCGTAGACGGCGACCATGTTCGCGTGGTTGAGGCTGGCGGCGGCCCGCGCCTCGCGCTTGAAGCGCTCCAGGAAGGCGGGGTCGTCGGTGTAGCGCTGATGCAGCAGCTTGACGGCAACCTGGCGGTCGAGCACTTCGTCGTAGGCCAGCTCGACGTCGGCCATGCCGCCCTGGCCGAGCAGACCGCGCAGCACGTAGCGGCCTGCCAGCACCCGACGGCTGGGGCCGTCGGATACCGCCGTGGTCTCGTCGTCGTTCATCACCGCGCCGCCTACTCGCCGACCGCGGCGTCGATGACCGCACTGGCGATCGGCGCGGCCACTGCACCGCCGGTGGCCTCACTGCCGACGTCGCCGCCGTCGGGCACGACCACCGCCACCGCGACCTGTGGGTCCTCGAACGGCGCGAAGCCGGTGAACCACACGGTGGGATTGGCGCCCTCGGCGGTCTGCGCCGTTCCGGTCTTACCGGCGACCTCGACGCCGGGCACGGCCGCCGCGCCGCCACTGCCGTTGGTGACCACGCCACGCATCATGTCCTGCAGGGCCGCGGCGGTCTCACGGCTGACGGCGCGCGCGTCGTCCTGGCCGTCGAGCACCAGCATGGAGGGGGTCGTCTCGCGGACGACCCGCCCCGCGAAGTCCTCGACGCGGGCGACGACATGTGGGCGCATCAACACCCCGTCGTTGGCGACCGCTGCCGACACCATGGCCATCTGCAACGGGGTGGCTCGCACGTCGCGCTGGCCGATCGCGCTTTGGGCGGTCGACGGCGGGTCCAGCTCCGCGGGGATGGCACTGGCGGCCATCGGCAGGTCGAGATCAAACGTCTCGTTGAAGCCGAAGGCCTCGGCCTGCTCCACCAGGAGGTCCGCGCCGACGTCGACCCCGAGCTGGGCGAACGTGGTGTTGCAGCTGACCTCGAAGGCGCGGGCAAGGGTGATCGGGCTGCCGCCGTTGCACAACCCGCCCCCGAAGTTGGGGATGGCGGTGGTGGTCTGCGGCGGGGTGAAGCCGGAAGGGTCGTCGAAGGTGTCGTCGGGGTCGATGCCGTCTTCCAGGGCGGCCGCCGCGGTGACGACCTTGAACGTCGAGCCGGGGGGATAGGTCTCGCGCAGGGCGCGGCTGCGCCGTTCATTCTCGCTGCGCTCCCAGTAACGCACCGCCCGATCACGGTCGAAGGTAGCCAGCCGGTTGGGGGCGTAGCTGGGATTGGCCCACATTGCCAGCACCGCGCCTGTCGTCGGCTCCAGCGCGACGACCGCGCCGACGCGGTCGCCCAACGCCTCGCGAGCCGCCCGCTGCACCTCGGGTCGCAGGGTGACCACGACGTCGTCGCCTTCCGGTTCGCGGCCGGTCAACAGATCACCGACGTTGCGGGCGAACTGCTCGGGGGCGTCGCCCACCAAGAAGCCGTTGGCGGTGTCCTCGAGTCCCGTCCGCCCGTACAGCAGCGAGTAGAAGCCGGTGACGTGGGCGTACAGCTCCGGCTCGGGGTAGCGCCTGCGGTACTTGAAGCGTTCACCGTCGGTGGCGACAGACTCGGCGAGCACGATGGTGTCGCGCCCCCCTCCCGCCACGATCGAGCCGCGCCGGATCGAGTACTCGGCGATGATCTTGCGGCTGTTGCGGTTGTCGTTGCTCAGGTTGTCGGCGCGCAGCACCTGCAAGAAGTTCAGGTTGACGAACAACGCCCCGAACAGCAGGAACAGCACTGCGGCGATACGCCGGACCTGGCGGGTCATGCAGCGCTCCGGCCAACAGAAGACGAGGCGGACACACGCAGCAGCAGGGCCACCAGCGCATAGTTGGCCAGCAGTGACGAGCCGCCGTAGGACATGAACGGCAGCGTCACGCCCGTGAGCGGCAGCAGCTGCGTCACGCCCCCCAGGATGACGAACACCTGGAGGCCGAACAGGAAGGTCAGCCCCGCCGCAAGCAGCTGGCCGAAGTCGTCCCGACTACGCGTCGCCACCGCGAACCCCCGGCCCACGAACAGAAAGAAGCACAACAGCAACGCCGTGGTGCCCAGCAGCCCGATCTCCTCACCGAAGGCCGCGAAGATGAAGTCGGTATTGACCTCGGGGATGATGTCAGGCCGTCCTTGGCCCAAGCCGACGCCGAAGATGCCACCGGTGGCCATGGCGAACAGGCTCTGAGCCACCTGGTAGCCGGCGCTTTCGTAGACGCTCCACGGATCAAGCCACGTCGAGATGCGTGACTGCACATGGCTGAAGATCGTCCAGGCGGCGTAGGCGCCCGCGGAGAACAACGCCAAGCCGAGCAGCACGTAGGTCAGCCGGGCCGTGGCCACGTACAGCATCGCCACGAAGATGCCGAAGACCAGCAGGCTCAGCCCGAGGTCCTTTTGGAAGACCAGCACCGACAGGCTGACGCCCCAGACGGCCAGGATCGGCCCGAAGGCGCGCGCCGGGGGGACCATCAGCGGCCCGAGGCGGTTGGTGGCCACGGTCAGCAGCGCTCGCTTCTCGGCCAGGTAGCTGGCGAAGAAGGCGACCAGGCCCAGCTTGGCGACCTCTCCAGGCTGGAACGAAAGCCCACCGAGGCCCAGCCAGATGCGGGCGCCGTTGACCTCCTTGCCGATGCCGGGCACCAACGGCAGCAGCAGGAACACCAACGCACCGATGCCGACGAGGTAGCGGTAGTCGTCCAGCATGCGGTGGTCACGCACCACGGCCAGGGTGACGATGAACACCACGATCGCGACGACCGTCCAGATGGTCTGCGCCGGGGCCTGCGACGTCCGCTCGGCGAAGTCCAGCCGGCGCACCATGACCAGGCCGAGGCCGTTGAGCAGGAAGGCCAGCGGCAGCAGGACCGGGTCGGCACCGGAGGCCAGGCGGCGGCTGGCCAGATGCGCCGCTGCGCCCAGCGCCGCCATCGCCCCGCCGTAGGTGGCCAGCCCGGCCGGCACCACCCCGGTGTGGGCGAGGCCGACGAGGGTGTACGCGCCGAGGGTGACCAGCAGCGCCAGGATGAGCAGACCCAACTCGGAGTTGGCCTTGCGGCGGGCGTCCGCCGGCGCCGTGACGGGTGCCGCGATGGCGCTCACGGCGACTCTGACGCATTCGACCGGCGGGCCTCGGTTGGGCGGTTGGGCCGGGTTGGCCGGCTAGGTCGGGTGGCGTCGGCTGGCTCAGCCGCTTCGTCGACCTGGGCCTGCCACTCGTCGATGGTGGCCTGGGCTTCGCTCTGCGACGCCACGGTGATGCCCTCGGCGAGGCGGGCGCGGATGCGCGGGTCGAGGTCGCTCACCGCCGGCCCGGTCACCTCGGTGACGCGAAACAAGTCGACACCGACGACCTGCTGGGGCAGGCCACGGAAGATCGCCACGTCCCCACCCATGTCGCCGAGGAACCAGGCGCGACTCAACACCAGCCAACCGCCACCGGTAAGGACGGCCAGCAGCACGATCGCCGACAGCAGGATCGTCAGGGCGCGCTTGACGCCACCGCCCCGCTCCGCAGCGGGTGCGGTCGCGCTGCCCCTGGCGCCGTAGCGGCCAAAGTCGGTGGCGAAGTCGTGGCCGTCACTGTCGGGCCGGGTCCGGATGGCGATGCTGGACCGACCGCCGCCGCCGCCATCGCCATCGCCAGCGGCGCGGGCGCCGCCAGCGGTCGAGGAGCGAGGCACCGCCGCGGGGATGGCTTCGGTGGGTTGGTCGTCGGGGTCGGTGTCGGTCTCGGCGCGCAGCAGCACGACGGTGATGTTGTCCGGGCCGCCGTGGGCGTTGGCCGCCTCCAGCAAGCGGCGCACCGCCTCGGCGCCGTCGTCGGTGCTGACCAGAATCTCGGCGATCTCGCTGTCTGCGACCGGCCCGCTCAGCCCGTCGGAGCACAGCAGCACCTGGTCGCCGGGCTGCAGGACGAGGGGTGGCAGCGTGTCGACCTCGACTTCCCGGTCCACGCCGATGGCGCGGGTGACCACGCTGCGTTGCGGGTGGGTCGAGATCTCGTCACGCGACAGGCGACCCTCCTGCACCAGCTGCTCGACGAGGGTGTGGTCGGTCGTCAGCTGGGTGATCTCGTCGCGGCCCCGCAGCAGGTACGCGCGGCTGTCACCAACGTGGGCCAGGTGCAGCCTGCCGTCGCGGACCATGGTCGCGGTCAGCGTGGTGCCCATGCCGGACAGGGCCGGATCGGACTGCGCCTGCTCGACCACGCTGCGGTTGGCGGCTTCGATCGCCTGACGCAGCGCCTCGGTAGCGTCGGCCTCGTCAGGGTAGGTTCGCCCGTCCAGGTTTTCGACGGGCTTGAGGGCTTCCTCGGAGGCGACCTCGCCGGCCTGGTGACCGCCCATGCCGTCGGCGACGGCGAAGACCGTGGTGCCGGAGAACAGGTTGTCCTCGTTGACCTTGCCCTTGCGGGACCGTCCGACGTCAGAGCCGGCGTAGGCCCGCAGCCGCATCCCTTGTCCCCGGTGCTCGGCCATCAGCGGCGCACCTGCACGACGGTCTTGCCGATCCCCAGCTGATCACCAGGCGCCAGGGCCGTCGGTGAGCTGACCTTCGTCTGGTTGCAGAACGTGCCGTTCGTGGAGCCGAGGTCGGCGATCTGCCACCGCCCGTCAGCCAGGTACACCCGCGCATGGTGATCGCTGACGTACGGGTCGTCGAGCACCACCGTGGAGGCGCCCGCACGGCCGAAGGTCACGTCGTGGGCGTCAAGCGGGATGACCCGAGGACGACCGTCGGGAATGTGCACCACGAGCTCGCCAGGGGAGGCGGTCTGGCCATTCTTGCCCTTCCGGCCTTTCGCTGTGGGAGGGCGCGGTGGCGGTGCGGCGACCGCAGCGGAGCTGCGCACGTCACGCACCACCACCCGCACGGCACGGGCGACGAACAGGTACAGCAGCAGCAGGAACAGCACTTGGCCGGCGAGCAGGACGATCGGCGGCACCGTCGTCAGCCTCCCGAGGAGAACGTCAGGGCGAGGCTGCCGAGCTGCAGGCGGTCGCCGTCGCGCAGCGTGGCCGACCGTACCGACTCCCCGTTGACCTTGACCCCGTTGGTGGAGCCGAGGTCGGTGATCGACCAGCCATCGCCGTTGCGCTCGACGCGTGCGTGGCGCCGTGACACCGAGGCGTCGTCCAGCGTCACCTCGCACTCGGGCAGCCGGCCGATGGTGGCCGTACCCCGCAGCGGGTGGTGGTGGCCGTTGCGGTCGACCAGGTGGGCGCTGCCGGCCCCGGCGGGCCGAGGCAGCACACTGGTGTGTGGTCCCTGGTCGGCCGGCCCGGCGGCGGCGGCGGGTCCTGG
>JALZLC010000236.1 GCA_030858885.1 Actinomycetota bacterium | reverse complement strand
GGCTTCGTCGACACGCTGTTCAGCGCTGAGCACGTCGTCGTTGGCGCTGGCCAGGCTGGCGTTCAAGGCCGCGGCGCGGCCGCGTAGCTGTGCGGCCGCTGCGGCGCTGCCACCGCTGATGATGCGTTCCTGCCGCACCGCATCGGCCACCCTGGCGCTGACGTCGGCGGCAGCGTCGAGGTCGCGGGCACTGCGCGAGACCAGGCGGTTCAGCAGGGCTGCCTGGTGCAATGCGGTCGGCGCATCGGGTGCCAACAGAATGGCGTCGGCCATGGCCACTTCTGAGCCGGGGTGCTTGTAGGCGGCCGTCAAGCGTCCGTTGAGCGCGTCGTTGGCGGCGCCGACGCCGGCCCGCGCCTGCGCCACCGTGGCTGCGGCGCCGGCCAGTTCGTTGCGCAGCCGTTCCACGTGGGCGCGGGCGTACTCGAACTCACCGGCGGCCGCGTCCAGATCGACCGCCAGCTGGCCGGCGCGTGTCCGGGCCGCTTGCAGCTCGTCACCGGCTTGCTTGACCTGGGGGTCAGTCGCGGCCCGAGCGACCGGTCCAGGCAGCAGCGGCCCGCCGGCGCAGGCCAGCACGAGGGCAGCCCCGACAATGCGGCGGCCAGCTTTAGCCTTGACACCTCCCACACCGGGAACGTCGTCAGAGCCACAGCCCGACTTGAGGGCGCTGGCGCCGGCTGGGACGTCGCCCGGCCAGCCGGCTGCTCGCGAGTAGCGTGGCGAAATGCGCGTGTTGGCGGCCCGCTCACAGGTGGCGAGCGATCAGGGTTGGCTGTGGCTGCGACCTGTGACAGCCAACGTCCGCCTGCACCACTCGATCGCGTCGCTGCTGCTCGCCGTGCTGGTCCTGTCGGCCATGGCTGCCTGGTCGTTGCTGCCTCGGATGGTGGGGCTGCCGTTGACCGGGGTGCTGGTGGCGCTCGGCGCGATGGTCGTGGCGCGAACCGCTCTCCAGGGTGCAACCCGCCTGGCAATGGGCGACCTCGGCATCGTGATGCAGGACGGCACGCAGGTCGCACAGGTCGGATGGACGGCGGTCGAGGGACTGCGCGGCGTCCGAGTCAGGGGACGGGTGCGCATCGCGCTGGACGCGGGCCGCGACTCACGCGTCACTCGTACGGGATTCGATCCCGACGCCGCCCGCGACTGGCTCGACCAGGCGAGGGCGGAGGCCGATCGACGCAACCTGCGACCAGTCCCCGCCCAGGGTGGGCTCGGTTTCACGGCGACCTAGCCGCCCAAGCGGCTGAACCCCCCGGCTACGGCATCACCGGCGGGTCGGTCATCTCGGCGAAGCGCTTGCGGTCCGCCGCGATGACCCCCAGCGCTTCCTGCCGGTTACCGAACCCGTCGACCGTGACCTTCTTGCGCTCCAAGTCCTTGTAGATGGAGAAGAAGTGCTCGATCTCGGCCAGCAGGTGGCCCGGCACGTCGCCGAGGTCAGCGACGTGCGACCAGCGCGGGTCGGAGTCGGGCACCGTCAGAATCTTGGTGTCCTCGCCCTTGTCGTCGGTCATCCAGAACACGCCGAACACCCGCGCGGTGATGGTGCAGCCGGGAAACGTTGGCTCGCCGAGGATCACCATCGCATCCAGCGGATCGCCGTCGCCGCCGAAGGTGTCCAGGACGAACCCGTAGTCGCCGGGATATTGCACGGCGCTGAACAGCATGCGGTCCAGGCGGAAGCGGCCGGCGTGGTGGTCCCACTCGTACTTGTTGCGGGATCCCTTGGGGATCTCGACGAAGATCTCGACCACATCGTCGCCGGCCATCACCGCAAGCGTAGCGGGCCGTCAGATGGGAACGATCCACGCCCTGCGAAAGGGATCCGACCATGACGAACTCCACGTTGCCACAGCCCGGGGGTCCCGCCCCGATGCTGACGCCAACCCCGATGCCCGACCCAGGTGAGCCCACACCCCTGCCCGACCCCGGCGAGCCCACGCCACTGCCTTACCCGGGTGAACCGGCACCCTTGTCCGACCCGGGCGGACCGGGCCCGCTGCCGAGTCCGGAGCCACCCGACGAGGTCCCGCCACCGCTGTAGCGCTCCTCGGGACCAACGGCCCGTCGAAGCGCGGGTCTACCCCGCCGGCTCGGCCGAGTCGGTCGTCTGCAACCGGCGCACCAACGCCGTGGCGGCGGCGCGGGTGACGTCCACGACGTGGGCGAAGCCGGCTGCATCCCCGAAGTAGGGGTCGGGCACTTCGTCGGCGTCGCGCGCGTCGTCGAACTCCCGGAACAGTCGCACCTTGTCGCGGTCCGCGTCGTGACGAGCCAACGCTCGGACGTCGGCCAGGTTGGCGTGGTCCATGACCAGGATCAGATCCGCCGAGTCGAAGTCGTTGCTGTCGAGCAACCGCGCGGCGCCGGTCAGGGACAGCCCCACCGCAGCTGCCGCAGTGGTCATCCGCTCGTCCGGCGGGTCGCCGACATGCCAGTCCCCGGTCCCTGCGGAGTCGACCTCCACACCCTCGAGTCCGGCCACGGCCAGCGCCTCGCGCAGCGCCGCCTCCGCCGTCGGCGAGCGGCAGATGTTCCCCAGGCAGACCAGCAGAATCTTCATCGCTCCCGAGCCTACGTGTCATGCTCGGCCACACCTCGAGCACTCGAGCAAAGGAAACTTCGATGACCCTGCAAGTCGGCGCGGTCGCGCCGCAGTTCACCCTGACCGATCAGCGCGGCGAGCCCTGGTCGCTGCGCGAGCACCGCGGCTCCCCCCTCGTGCTGTACTTCTATCCCAAGGACGACACGCCGGGCTGCACCACCCAGGCTTGCGACATCCGCGACAACTGGGCCGAGTTCAGCGAGCTGGGCGTGGCGGTGGCGGGCATCTCGCCGGACGATCACCACAGCCACGGTGCCTTCGCGGCCCGTTTCCAGCTGCCGCACACGCTGCTGGCCGACCCGCAGCGCAAGGCCGTCGACAAGTACGGGGCGTGGGGCGAGAAGTCGATGTACGGCAAGCGCTACGAGGGTGTCATCCGCTCCTCGTTCGTGATCGACGCGCGTGGCAAGGTCGCCGCCGTCTTCGACCGCATCCAGCCCAAGCAGCAGTCGAGCAAGGCGCTGGCCGTGATCAAGGAGCTGGCGACCCGCTGAC
>JALZLC010000227.1 GCA_030858885.1 Actinomycetota bacterium | reverse complement strand
TACGGCCTCGCCGCGGGCGTGTGGGGCTCGCCGGCCAGGGCGCTGCGTGTCGCCGAGCGGCTACGCGCCGGGACCGTGTGGGTCAACGAGTACAACCTGCTCAACCCCCGCTACCCGTTCGGCGGCTTCAAACAGTCAGGCCTTGGTCGCGAGCACGGCTGGGCCGGCCTGCTCGAGTACACCGAGGCCAAGCACCTGCACCTGGCCGTTGACGCCACCCGCGCCAGTAAGCGCTGGTTCGACATGACGGTGCCGCGCGGCTGACCGCGCGACTCCACAGCCACACCGACCGCGGCAACAGGAAGGGTAGGTCACACTATCGTGACCTACCCTTCTTCTTGCGCAGCGAGCGTTCGATCCCCCGGCGTACTCGCACGTACATGCGGACTGGCCGGTGAGGCCGGGGCTGCGGTTGGTGTTGGATGCATATCCGCTTGAGCGTGCGCTTAGGCGTTGCAACCAGTGCGGATACGCCGTAGGATCGCCTAGCACGTACGTTCATGCGTCTAAAGAGATGGAAGTTGCCTTGCCGGGACCGCAGCCACGTCGCAGCGCGGCTCCGTCCGACGGGCCGCTCGCGGCCGTCGCTGACATGACAGCCGTCAGGCGGCGGAGGCTGCGACTCACGCAGCGCCAGCTGGCCGCACTCGCCGACGTTGGTGAACGAAGCGTCCAGCACATTGAAGCCGGCAAGACCTCCATCCAGCTCAACGTGCTGGTGCGAGTGTTGGAGGCCTTGGGCCTGACGCTGGTGGTGACATCGCGGTCCCAGAGCGGCGAACTGGAGCGCGCGGGGATCGCGGCCGTGGTCAGGCCGTCACCTCGGCCAGCCGACACATCGTCGGCACTCCCGGACGAGCCGGCACGGCAGGACGTCACACCTTGAGCCTTGCCGCCCTGGCGGAGCTGCGGCATGTGGAGGCGGCCGACGTCTACAAGGGCGAGATCCTGGCCGGACGGCTGCAGCGTGTGGACACTGAGGTCCGTTTCGAGTACCACCGGGACTACCTCTCCGCGGTGGATCGGCCGGCGGTGGCGCGCAGCCTGCCCAAGCGGCATGAACAGGTGCGCGCGACTGGAGGGTCGTTGCCGCCCTTTTTCGCCGGATTGTTGCCGGAGGGAGTCCGACTCACGGCGATCGCGACAGGGACGCGCACGAGTCTCGACGATCACCTGACGCTGTTGTTGGCTGTCGGCCAGGACGCCGTCGGCGATGTTCGGGTGGTACCCCTCGGTAGCCCGGTCACCGCTCAACCACCGCTCCTCGCGGAGGACCGTGTCGCGCAGACGGACCTGGCCGAAGTCTTCCGCGATGTCACGTCAGCGTCAGGACACTTCGAACGTGTCGCTCTGCCAGGTGTCCAGGCCAAGGTTTCAGCGGCGATGATGACGGCGCCCGTCGGGACCACATCCGGCCCGGCGATCCTCAAGTTGAACCCGCCGAGTGGCTATCCACGCCTCGTCGAGAACGAGGGCTTCTTCTTGCGCATGGCCGGCGACTGCGGCCTGCCGACACCACAACACCGGCTGGTCAGCGACCGCGTCGGCCGCAGCGGCCTCATCGTGGCCCGCTTCGACCGCCACCTCGCCACGGACGGCTCGTGGTTGCGGCTGGCCCAGGAGGATGCCTGCCAACTTCTGGCCGAGTACCCGGCCGCGAAGTATCGCCTCAAGACAGAAGATGTCGCGCGCCGCATGGCTGACACCGTCGAGGAAGGGGACGGTTCCCGTTCACTCGCGCTGCGCAGAGTGTTCGAGCTGGTGGTCTTCAACTATGTGATCGGCAATGGCGACTTGCACGGAAAGAACTTCTCGGCGCGGGTCGCACCGGACGGGGTCTGGGAGGTCACTCCGGCCTATGACCTGATCAGCACGCAACCGTATCTTGCCTTCCGCGACCCCATGGCGCTCAACCTTTACGGGCGTGCGAACAAGTTGAACCGCCGGCACGTCGTTGACTCGGCTCAGCGCCTGGGACTTCCCGAGAAAGCGCTTGAGCAAGTGATTGATCAGATCCTTGACACGGTGCCCGCCTGGTTGCATGACCTCGGCCAAATCGGCTTGGACACCCCGACGACGGAGCGCCTGGCCGATCTCATCGCTGAACGCCTCCGCGAGGTGGGACGCAACGAATAGCGGCTGTCGTCGGCCCGCGGCCCGATAGGTAGGCCGGGCAGCTGAACCCTCGCGGGTCCTGGTGCGTCTGGTCATGTTGATGGTGGCATCTGGAGGCGCCTGGAGCGCTGGGCGTCATTCCACGCGCGCGGTGGCGGTGGGCCTGTCAGTCGTGGCGCTCGTCG
>JALZLC010000177.1 GCA_030858885.1 Actinomycetota bacterium | reverse complement strand
GCACGGCGTGGCTGGCCCTCTCGTAGGCTGTCGCCTCGTGCAGATGCCGGTCGGGATCGCCGCGGGCCATCCCGCCACCGTGGCGGCGGGTATGCGGATTCTGGAGGATGGCGGCACGGCCGCCGATGCCGCGGTGGCCGCCACGCTGGCCTCCTGCGTGGCCGAGACCGTCATGACCGGCCTGGCCGGTGGCGGCCACGCCATCCACTGGGACGCGCGACGCGCCACCGCCGACCTGCTGGACTTCTTCGTGGCCGTACCGGGGCGCGGCGGTGGGCCTGTCGCTGACATGGTCGCGGTCGAGATCCCGTTCGGCAGCGTGCCGGTTCGCTACCTGATCGGCGCGGCGTCGTGCGGCGTGCCCGGCGTGCCGGCGGGTTGTGACGCGCTGTGGCGCCGCTGGGGCAAGCTGAGCTGGCCCCGGCTGGTCGAGCCGGCGCTGCGGCTGGCAAGGCGGGGCGTGGCGATGCCACCCGCCCATGCCGACTGCCTGGCGATGCTGGCGCCGGTGCTGACCCGACACGAGGGGGCCGCCATCTACGCCCCACGAGGCCGGCCGCTGCGAACGGGTGAACGCCTGCGCCAGCCGGGACTGGTGCACACCCTGGAGCGGCTGAGCCAGGATGGGGCGGCGACGTTCTACCGGGGCTCGGTCGGCGAGGCGCTGCTCGACCTGCTGCAGCAGCGCGGCGGTGCCATCACGCGTCGCGACCTCGACGCCTACGAGGTCGCGTGGCGCGAGCCGGACCGCGTCGGCTACGCCGGTACCCAGGTGCTCTCCCGCCGCGGGCTGTCGGCCGTGCTGGACACCCTGCCGCGACTGCCAGCCCTTGCGAGCCTCGATCCGGCCGGGCGGGCGCTAGCCATGGCAAGGGCGCTGGGCGGGAACGCCAGGATCTCCGACACCACCAACGTCGTCGCGACCGACGGCGCTGGCAACGCCTGTGTGGTCACGACCAGCCTCGGCCTCGGCTCAGGCGACTGGCTGCCCGGCTACGACATCCACCTCAACTCCATGCTGGGCGAGGTCGACCTGCACCACGGCGAGCCGGTACCCGGCGAGCGCATGGGCAGCATGATGGCGCCGACCGTCGCGGTGGACGGCGACGGTCTGGTCCTGGCCGCCGGCGCCGCGGGTGGAACTCGCATCCGCAGTGCGCTGGTACAGGTCCTGGCGGCCATCCTCGACGAGGGGGTGGCGCCAGACGAGGCGGTCGAACGTCCCCGCCTGCACCCGGTCGACGATGTCGTGCACGCCGAGCCCGGCATCGACGAGGGGGCACTGCAGGCGTTGGAGGGCGCAGGCTTCCAGGTGCGGCGCTGGCCTGGGCGCCATCACTACTTCGGCGGTGTCAGCGTGATCGGACGCGCCGGCTCCGCGGGGGATCCACGCCGCGACGGGGGCGCTGCGTCGCTGCCGCCCTAACCCGGGGTGGTGGGGATCGGCTACCGAATCGGTACCGGATCCCCACCACCCCGGGGCGACGGCGGGACGCTCAGTCTTCGGAAGGCTGCGGGCTGCCCCGCGGGGCCGGCACGCCCTCGGCGTCCACGTCGGGGGCGACCACGCCCAGTAGCTGCGTGCCGTCCCGACACACCGCCTGCGCCTTGACGTAGTTGCGGTGGGTGGCGTTGTCGAACAAGGCCTCCGCCTCGAAGATCTCGTCTTCGATCTCCATGATCTCCAGGTCGTCGCGGCCCTGGTAGTACTGGCGCACGCGCACCGGAGTGGTGGCGATGTAGCCGGTGACGGTGACCAGCGGGTCGCCGGGCTGCACACTCGTGATGATGGCGCCGTCGGGCCAGTCCAGTCCCTCAACGTCGGCATCAGCCAGCGCTTGCGGCGGTGGATCATGGCGCGGGCCAGGGCCACCCGCTGCCGCTGACCACCCGACAGCTGGTCGGGGTAGCGGTCGAGCAGCTCGGCGATGTCCAGCTGCCCGGCCACCTCCGTGACCCGCTCGGCCGAGCGCGGCTCCCGGCGTACCCGCAGGCCGAAGGTGAGGTTGTCTCGGGCCGTGAGATGCGGGTACAGCGCGTAGTCCTGGAACACCATCGCGACGTCACGGCGATGCGGCGGCAGCCGGGTGACATCACGCTCCCCGATCAGTACTCGCCCCGCGGTGGGTTCCTCCAGGCCGGCCAGGACCCGCAGGGCGGTGGACTTGCCCGACCCGGACGGGCCGACCAGCACCAGCAGCTCGCCGGGATTGACCGACAGTTCCAGAGCGGACAGCGCCGGCACCTGGCCGTAGCGCTTCTCCACCCCCTCGAAGCGAACCCTCACCCGCCCCCCGCAGTGAACAGCGGCCGAGTCGACTCGATCAGCTGTCGGACCCCCGCCTCGCGTTCGATCCGCCCGTAGAACAGCGACTGCAGCACGTTGTCGGCTTCCTTTTCCACCCGCGACCAGTTGGCGGTGTGGGGGGTCGCGCGGGTGTTGGGGATCGCATCGACGAACACCTGCGAGGACTCGGGAGGCTGGTCGGGCTCGAGGAAAGCCGGCGAGGTGGCGACGTCGGTCCGTGACGGCACGGTGCGCCCCGACTCGGCTAGCAGCCTCTGGCCCTGGGGCTGTTGGCGAACTCGATCATCCGCCAGGTGGCTTCCTTGGCCGGCGAATCACGGGCCATGCAGTAGGCGTCACCGTGCAGGATCGTGGCCGGCGTCCCACCCGGCGCCACGGGCAACGAGGCGACGTCCCATTCGAAGTCGGTGATCGTGCGCAGGTTCGGGACCGCCCTGCTGCTGTCGAGGAACATGCCGAGCTTGCCCGCCAGGAAGCGGTCCTCGCTGGACTGCGATGTCTCCTCGCGCTCGGGCGGGGCCACGCCGTGCTCGGTCTGCGCATCGAGGAAAAAGTCCAGCGCCTCGCGCGCCGCCCCCTGGTCGAGGGTGAGCGTGGTCGCCGCCCCCTGGTCGTCGACGACCTCGCCGCCCGCTGACCACACGAACGGTGCCACCCGGATGACGCTGGCCTCCACGCCGACGCCGTAGACGTCGTCCAAGGTCAGGGTAGAGGCGGCGGTGAGAAAGTCGTCCCAGGTCCAACCCGCGCTGGGCGGGTCGAGACCGGCCGCGGCGAACAGGTCGGCGTTGTAGTAGACGACCAGGGAGGAGACGTTCTGCGGGAGGCAGGTCAGCTCGCTGCCGTCGAAGCGGAATGCCTCCAGGGCGGTCGGCGCGAAGTCGTCTTCGGCGATCACGTCGCTGCGCTCCAGGTAACCAGCGACGGGTTCCAGCACACCCTGGCCGGCGAACTGACCGTACTTGCGGTAGTTGATGAGGAAGGCGTCGGGCGGCTGGCCGCCCGCGAAGGCCGTCGTCAGGCGGGCCAGCAGCTCGTCCTGGGTGGCGACCGGCGCGAAGTCGACGGCGACGTCGGGGTTGGCCTGTTCGAAGGCTTCCAGCATCATCTGATAGCCGGCCGTCTCGACGGGGTCGCCGAAGGCCACGAGCTGGATCTGTTGTTGCTCGCCGGCCGCCGCTTGGGACGCGTCGCCACCCGTGACCGCCCCGCTCGATCCGGTGCTACAGCCGGTGACCAGCAGCGCCACCAGCCACACGGCCCATGGCACCGTGTCCAGGCGCCTCACGTGCGGCGCCCTTGCAGCTGCCGCAGCGGATCGTCGAGGAACAGGCGCTGCGCCAGCAGGAACACCGCCACGGCCGGCAGGGTGACGACCACGGCGCCGGCCATCAGCAGCGGCCAGTCGGTCGGGTTGAGCAGCTGCAGGAAGCGCACGCCCAGCGGCAGCGTGTAGTGCTGCTGGCTGCGCAGGTACAGCAGCGCGTCGATGAAGTTGCCCCAGTGCGCGGTGAAGGCCAGGACCGCCACCGCGAGCGTCGCGGGTTTGACCTGCGGCATCGCCACGCGCCACCAGATCCGCCCCGGTGACGCACCCTCTAGGCGAGCGGCCTCCAGCTGCCCGTCGGGGATGCCCGAAAGCTCCAGGCGTACAGCAGCGCGAAGAACGGGGTGGTGGCCGCGAAGGCCGGGGCGATCAGTGGCGCCAGGCTGTCGAGGGCGCCGAGCAGCCGGAACACCTCGAAGCGGGTGGCCCACACCGCCGTGACCGGGATCATCATTACCACCAGGCTGGCCCCGACGGCGCGCCGGCGTGCTTGGCGCTGCAACAGCCGGATGCCGAAGCCTGCCCACGACGCGACCAGGACCGTTACCGGCACCGCCACCGCCACGACCAGGAGTGAGTTGCGCAGGTAGGAAGCGATCGGCACCAGCTGCGGCAGGCGGGTGTAGCTGTCCAGCGTCGGGGAGGGGGGCAGGAACTCGAATCCGGCGGGTGGCGGCAGGCCGACCGGGCGCAGTGATCCGGACACCAGAAACCACAGCGGCAGGCCGAACAGGGCCGCCGCTAGCACCGGCAGCGCGTGGCGGCCCAACAGCTGGCGCAGCATTGGCGCAAGTCTAGGGTCCACCCGCCGCGGCAGTGGAGCGGCGTCTTGCGCGATCGACTACGATCCCGCAGCCGTTCGCCTGCGAGGAGATCTCATGCGCCGCCTGCTCCTGCTTCTGACCATCGCCGCCATGGTGCTGGTGGTCGCCCTGCCGGCCGCCGCCATCACCTACGGACAGCCGGACCGAAACCGCCATCCTGAGGTGGGTGCGCTGGTCGTCACCATCGACACGGGCGAACGCTTCGCGTCCTGCTCGGGCACGCTCATCGCGCGCAGGGTGTTCCTCACCGCGGCGCACTGCGGGGGGCAGGACCGCGTCGACGTCACCTTCGACAGCGTGGTCGACGAGCGCGCGGTGCTGCACCGCGGCACGTTCCGCCCCCACCCCGCGTACCCCGGAAGCGCCGGCGACGCCGCCGACATCGCCGTCGTGGTCTTCGACGAGCCCGTGACCGGCATCAGCCCGGCCCGCCTGCCGGAGGCTCGGCAACTGTCGCGCATGAAGGCGGACAAAACCCTGAATCAGCGGACCCGGTTCACCTCCGTCGGCTACGGCTCGCAGGAGTTCGTCAACGCGCCTGGTGGCAAGCAGCCCACGTACCCCGGTCCCCACGACATCCGCCAGTTCGCCGTCGGATCGTTCAACGCGCTGAACAAGGGCTGGCTCCGGCTGACGCAGAACCCGGCCACGGGCGACGCTGGCACCTGCTACGGCGACTCCGGCGGGCCGAACTTCCTCGGCGCCGGCGCCACGGAGACGAACCTCATCGCTGGCATCACCGTGACGGGTGACGTCTTCTGCCGCTCGACCAACACCACGTACCG
>JALZLC010000166.1 GCA_030858885.1 Actinomycetota bacterium | reverse complement strand
CGGAGCGCTGGTGGACACCACCTCTCCGGGCAGGCGCAGGTGCACCCGGTAATTCAGGGCCTGGGTGTCGCGCAACAGGCGCACGGCACCTTGCGGGGTAAGCCCGTAGTCGGCCACCGCCCGGGTTGGCACCAGGCCGGCGCCGCCCGTCACCCGGATCTCGTCGTCGGTCAGCGTCAGCTGCAGCGGTTCGAGGAGCCGCACCTCATCGGCGTCGAGCGCCCCGGACAGGTCGGCCGTCAGGGACTCCAGCTCGGCGGGATCGGCAAAGTCCACGGCGATGGCCACCGTGCGGCTGCCATCGGCTGCCATCTGGTCAGTGGTGACCCAGCCGTCAGAGGCCAAGCGCCGGCCTGCCCTTGCCACGTCGGCCAAGGGGTCAGCACCGGCCCCGGCGGCGCGCCGTAGCAGCGCGCGGTCCGCGGCGACGGCGACCCGCAGGGTGCCTGCACCGTCGGCCTCGATGGCGACGTCGACGCCCACCCGCAGCTGGCAGCCGGCCAGCAGCACCGCGCAGAGCGGCCAGACGAGGGCTTTCGCCCCCCGGAAGCGTCGCATGCGCGCGGGGCCTGACGGGAGTCCGGGTAAAGCGGGGGGCGAATCGTACCGAAGCAGACTCCGATGACCGAGACGGCCTCCGCTTCACAATCAACGCGCGTCCGCCGGCGCGTCGGCGAGCTGCTGGTTGACGACGGCGTGCTGACCGCCGAGCAGCTGCAGGAGGCCCTGCGCAGCGCCAAGGTCATCGACGGGCGGCGCGAACGCCTGGGCCAGACCATCGCCCGGCTGGGCTTCACCAGCGCGGAGAACGTCGGCCGAGCGTTGGCCCGTCAGCTGCAACTGCAGTACTTCGGCGACGACGCGCTGCCCATCGACGACGCCTTGATCAGCCGGGTGCCAGCCGGCCTCGCGGAGCGCCACAGCCTGCTGCCCATCGGCGCGGAACCCGACGGGACGCTGGTCGTGGCGTGCGCCGATCCCACCAACATCGTCGCCCTGGACGACGTGCGCTTGGCCTCGGGCGCGCGCCGGGTCCGGGCCATGGTCGCCTCTCCCCTGCTGATCGAAGTGGCGCTGCGCAAGGCCTACGGCTTCGACCAGCGCGCCGGTGAACTGATCGACGCGATGGAGGCCAACCGCGACGACCTCGGCGCGGACCTCGACCTGGCGACCGTCACCGAGGACGCCCCGGTCATCCGGCTGGCCGAAGGCATCATCGCCGACGCGGTCGACGCCCGTGCCTCGGACATCCACGTGGAGCCGGCACGCTTGGATACCCACGTCCGCTACCGCATCGACGGGGTGCTCAAGCAGGTCATGGTCGTGCCTCGCTCGGCGACCGGTCCGCTCATCTCGCGCTTGAAGCTGATGTCGGGTATGGACATCGCCGAGCGCCGCCGGCTCCAGGACGGGCGTGCTCGCTACACCGGCAAGTCCACCGAAGTGGACCTGCGCGTGTCCAGCCTGCCGTCGATGAATGGCGAGACGATCGTCATCCGGCTGCTGCGCAAGGGCTCCGAGCGCCTCGATGTCGCCGACATCGGCTTCAGTCCCGAACAGCTCGCCCAGCTGATGCCGATCGTCGAGCGGCCGCAGGGCCTGGTGCTCATCACCGGCCCGACGGGCTCGGGCAAGACCTCGACGCTGTACGCGCTGCTCGCCCACCTGGTCGGCGAGCACACCAACATCATCACCGTCGAGGATCCCGTCGAGTACGAGCTGGGCGGCGTGAACCAGACGCAGGTCAACGAGCGGATCGGCTTCACCTTCGCCAAGGCGCTGCGCACTGTGCTGCGCCAGGACCCCGACGTGGTGATGGTCGGTGAGATCCGCGACCCCGAGACCGCCGAGCTGGCGCTGCAGGCCTCGCTCACCGGTCACCTGGTCTTCTCCACGCTGCACACCAACGACGCGCCGAGCGCCGTGGTGCGCCTGCGTGACCTGGGTATCCCTCCCTACTTGATCGCCAGCTCCCTGTCGCTGGTCATGGCTCAGCGCCTCGCTCGTTCCGTCTGTCCCCGCTGCTCAGTGCCCGCCGAGCCCACCGAGCGGCTCATGGCCCAGCTGCACCTCGCCCCCCGCGACGTGGCCACCGGGAACTACCGCAGCGGCGCTGGCTGCCCCAACTGCAACCACACCGGCTACAAGGGGTGGACCGGCGTACTGGAGATCCTGACGGTCGACGGCAAGGTCCGCGAGCACGTCGCCAACCAGTCCGCCGAGGCGGCGATGCGCACGGCGGCCCGCCTGTCCGGGATGCGCAGCCTCCGCGAGGACGCGCTGACCAAGGCCGCCCAAGGCACCACGACGCTGGAGGAGGTGCTGCGCGTCACCACCACCGACGTCGCCGAGGCCGGGACCTGCCCGGTGTGCGCCCAGAACATCGAAGACGACTACGCCGTCTGCCCGTGGTGCAGCGCCGACCTGCGACCTGACGCCTGCACCAGCTGTGGGCGCCACCTGGACCTGGGCTGGCGTTCGTGCCCGTCGTGCGGCACGCCCAAGGCCAGCGAGCAGAAGGCGTCCCTGGCCCTGCCCCGGCTGCTGGTGGTCGACGACGACGCTTCGGTGCGGGCCACGATCGCCGCCATGCTGACCGGGGACTACGAGGTCATCGAGGCGCCGGACGGGCAGACGGCGCTGGACATCGTGCACCAAGAGCGGCCGGACATCGTGCTGATCGACGTGGGCATGCCCGATCTCGACGGCTACGAAGTGACCCGCAACCTGCGCGCCCGCCCCGTCACGGTCAACCTGCCGATCGTGCTGATGACCGGTTCGGACGACGTCGAGACCGAGATCCAAGGCCTGCGGGCCGGCGCCGACGACCACGTCCTCAAGCCGCTGGACTATGACCTGTTGACCGCTCGGCTGGCGGCGGTGCACCGCCGCATGGCGGTCTGATCCCCCGCTCGAGCAGGTCTGCGTCCCCCGGCAGGCTCCGGTAGGCTGGGCTCGATCGGCGAACGCGCTGTGCGTCGCCGTTCGACCCCCGTTCATCCGGTCGTCAGCGGCCCAGGAAGCGAGCATCGTCGTGCCCTCAACCGAGCAGGTTATGCAGGCCTTGGCCACGGTCAATGACCCTGATGTCGGCCGCCCGATCACCGAGCTGGGCATGGTCGCCGACGTCCGCATCGACGGCGGCCGGGTCGACGTGCACGTGCTGCTCACCGTCCCCGGCTGCCCCATGAAGGACCGGATCAACAACGAGGTCACCGCGGCGCTGCGCACCGTCGAGGGCGTGACCGACGTCAACGTGGCACTGTCACCGATGAGCGAGCAGCAACGCGGTGAGTTCGCATCGAAGGTCCGCGGCAACGCTGGTCCCTCCACCGCGGGCGGCCAACCGGTCATTCCCTTCGCCCAGATGGAGTCCGACACCAAGGTCATCGCCATCGCCTCGGGCAAAGGTGGGGTCGGCAAGTCGTCGATCACCACCAACCTCGCGGTCGCCTTGGCCCAGCAGGGCCACGCCGTCGGCATCCTCGACGCCGATATCTGGGGCTACTCCATCCCGCGCATGATGGGAGCCTCCGGGCGGCCGGTGGCGTTCGAGAACATGGTCATGCCGCTGCAGGCACACGGCTGCAAGGTCATCTCCATCGGCTTCTTCATCGACGCCGAGCGACCGGTGATCTGGCGCGGGCCTATGCTGCACCGGGCGCTGCAGCAGTTCCTCGCCGACGTCCACTGGGGCGACCTGGACTTTCTGCTCTGCGACCTGCCACCGGGAACGGGCGACATCGCCATCTCGCTGGCGCAGATGCTGCCCAACGCCGACATGCTCGTCGTCACCACGCCGCAGCAGGCGGCGCAGCGCGTCGCCCTGCGCGCCGGGCAGACGACCGCCCAGACCGGCATGAAGGTGGCCGGCGTCATCGAGAACATGGCCACGTTCGTGGCACCCGACACCGGCAAGGAGTACCGGATCTTCGGGGAGGGCGGCGGCATCCTGCTGGCCGAGGAGCTGGACACCAAGCTGCTGGGCTCGATTCCGATCGACGCGCGCCTGCGCGAGGGCGCCGACGCCGGCGTGCCGCTGGTGCTGGGGCATCCCGACGCACCAGCCAGCCAGCGGCTGTTTGAGATCGCCGGTCAGCTGACGGCTTCGAAGCGCTCGCTGATCGGCAAGGCGCTCCCCCTCAAGTTCTGATCACCGGCCCTCGGCACCAGGAAAGGGCCGGACTCGTGTCCTACCGCTTCGCTACATGAGGACCGCGTTGCGCGTCCTGGTGATCATCCCCACCTACAACGAAGCGGTGACCCTGCCCGCCGTGGTGCGAGGCCTCCTGGATACGGCGGGGGGCAGCGACCACGACATCGAGGTCCTTGTCGTCGACGACGCCTCACCCGACGGCACGGGCGACCTCGCCGACGGGCTCGCCGCCACCCACGCTCGCGTCCATGTCCTGCACCGGCCCGTCAAGGACGGGCTGGGGCCGGCGTACCGGGCCGGCTTCGCGTGGGCGATGCAGCGGGGCTTCGAGGTGTGTTGTGAGATGGACGCCGACGAGTCCCACGACCCCGCCGAGCTCCCACGGCTGCTGTGGGCCTTGGGTGGGGCGGACCTGGTGATCGGCTCGCGGTACGTGCCCGGCGGCGGGGTGCGCGACTGGCCGTGGTACCGCCTGGCCTTGTCGCAGGGCGGCAACCGCTACGCCAAGACCATGACCGGCTTGCCGGTGGCCGACGCGACGTCTGGCTACCGCGCGTTCCGCGTCGAAGTGCTGCAGGCGTTGAACCCGGCGACCGTGCATTCCGACGGCTACAGCTTCCAGGTCGAGATGGCCCTGCGTACCTGGCGGCTGGGTTTTCGGATCGTCGAGGTTCCGATCACGTTCGTTGAGCGCACCGCGGGAGCCAGCAAGATCAACCGGGCGATCGTCTTCGAAGCGCTGTGGCGCATAATGCGGTGGGGGCTGCACGGTCCGCGCCGGGCAGGGCCGCTGCACACCGCCAGCGTCCTTCGCCACTAGGATCGCCGCCCAGCTACGGGAGGCAGGAGGCGCCGATGCGGACCACCTCATCGCCACAGCCCGGCCCGCCCCTCGTCTGGGACGATCGCTTGTGGGAGGACGCCTGGGAGCGGCTGCTATCACACCCCGAGCGGCACCGCATCGCCGTCCAGGTGTGGCGCGGCCAACTGCCCCCCGACCCGTTCGAGCGACGCGTCGGAGCGGAGCTGGCACGACGCTGGCGACGGACCGCCCGCAACCTGGCACTGCTGTACGGCCTCTGGGCGCTCTTCTGGGGACTGCTGACCTGGGACGATTGGCGTCCCGACGGCGTCCTGCGCTCACTGCTGACGATCAGCTGCGCCCTCATCGGCGTCGCCGCGGTCAGCGCCTGCGTCGCCGTCCGCCGGCGCCTGCGCAACCACTTGCGCCGCTGGGCCACCGCCGCCAACCCACCGACGTAGCGGTCCCCCGTTAGCGAAGCGGTCGTGACCTCGCCGGTCACCGGCCTGGCCGGCGTGATCTGCCAGGAGATAGAAGGGTTGGTCACGTTATCGTGACCAACCCTTCTATTCTAAAGGCCTCGGACCGTCGAGACTCCACCGAGCGTTACCACAACAGCGGACATCGTGACGCTCGGTCGAGATCAGTTGCCACACGTGTCAAGACCACGAGAACCACGGGTATCTAGGCTGCG
>JALZLC010000141.1 GCA_030858885.1 Actinomycetota bacterium | reverse complement strand
CGAGGTGCACGTCGAGCAGGAAGCGCAGCTCGGATAGCGGCGGAGGGCGGACCAGGGACAGGGTCGCCACGTCGAGATCGGCGAACGGCGGGTACGCGCTCACCCGGTCACCGGCGATCAGCCGGTGCGAGAAGGCGACGCTGCGGCCACCCACCAGCACCAGATCGACCTCGGTGTGCGGCACGCCGAGCGATTCGATGACGTCCTTGACTGACCGGGGCGACGCCACCGGCACCTCGTGATGCGGTTGGGGGCGCCCCGTGCCGGCGAGGTCGGCCAGGTCGCCGTACAGGCGGACCGCCACGTGCCCGACCTCCACATCGCCTCCTGTGTGCCCCGCGCCATCTGCTCGACACACCCTCGGTCCGGGTGCATTCCACCACGCCGGCGACGGCCACCGCACACGCGTTGCCGCGAGCGCGGCAGGTGGCGGGATGGTTGGCGCCGGCGCGCCAGTCTGGTAGACGAGTCATGACCGCTTCCCCGGCCGCTGGTCGTTCAGGAGCCACCCATGGGACAGCAAGCGACGGCGGAGGCGCAGGCGGCGACGGGAACCGTGACGGCGAGGGGGACGGCGCGGCGGGAGCTGGCCGAGGTCATGCATCCGGGCTGGGCCGCGCAGCTGGGCGGCCTGGAGGACCGGCTGGCCGCGCTCGGCGACTACCTGCGCGCCGAGGCTGCCGCCGGCCGGCGGTTCCTGCCCGCCGGCGACCGGATCCTCGCCGCCTTCCAGCAGCCCTTCGATCAGGTCCGCGTCCTGATCGTTGGCCAGGACCCGTACCCGACGCCCGGCCATCCCATCGGGCAGTGCTTCTCGGTGGCGCCGGACGTGCGACCGCTGCCGGCCAGCCTGCAGAACATCTTTCGCGAGTACGGCGAGGACCTCGGCCATCCCCCGCCCGCTTGCGGTGACCTCACGCCGTGGACCGAGCAGGGCGTGCTGCTGCTCAACCGAGTGCTGACGGTGCGCGCCGGCGCGCCGGGCTCACATCGTCGCAAGGGCTGGGAGGAGATCACCGAGCGAGCCATTCGCGCGCTGGCAGCTCGGGGCGGTCCCCTGGTCGCGATCCTGTGGGGCCGCGACGCCCGTGACCTCAAGTCGCTGCTTGGCTCGACGCCGGTCATCGAGTCCGCTCACCCGAGCCCGCTGGCCGCTCGCTCCGGCTTCTTCGGCTCCCGGCCGTTCAGCCGCGCCAACGACCTGCTGGCCGGCCAAGGTGGCGAGCCGGTCGACTGGCGCCTGCCCTGACGCAGGCCGCCCGCCTCACAGCTCGTCGGGCGACACCACCAGACCGGTGCGGTCCGCGCCCCGGCGCAGGCGTCCGTCGGTCGTCAACAACCGGCAGCCCCGGAGGCTGGCCAGTGCCAGGAACTCGGCATCGTAGGTCTTGGCCAACCCGAGCTCATCGGCGAGCGCCCACGCCCGGTCGCGCAGCTCTTCGGGCTGGTGCTGCTTCACCGCAAGGTCGCGGAAGCCGGTGCGCAATCCGTTCGCGGCCGCGGCGGTGAGATCCCGTCGCCACAGCGCCTCATGGATCGCCGACATCACTTCAGACCACAGCAGCGGTGGGCCGATGAGCGTGGTGCCGGCGAGCTGACGGCGAGCAGCCGCCGAGGAGCTGGCCCGCAAGGCGGCGCTGGAGTCGACGACGAGCACCTTCAGTGCGACCGGCGGCCGTCGCGCACCAGGCGCTCCCATTCCGGCATCGGCTCGCCGGCGTCTGTGCGCAACCACGACGCGGGCAGCTGCATGGTCGGGTCGTCGCCGAACGCGTCGACGTCCTCCTCGCGCACGAGGTGCTGGGTCCCGACGAGCTGGGATCGCAGCCGACCGCTGCGGATCCAGCGGCGCACCGTTTCCGGGTTCTTACCGACGCGCTTGGCGGCCTGAGGAACGGTCAACATGGTCTTCTGTCCTACCGCTTCGCTACTTGAGACGTGGTTGCATACTACTATATCTGTTCGCCGTGTGGTCAGTCGGACGGCGGCGGCGCCTGTAGAGCACGAATAAGGTCGATGGTGTCGGCCTCCCCGGGGGACTTGTCCTCGCGGTAGCGCTTGACCCGTGCGAAGCGCAGCGCCACACCCCCGGGATAGCGCGAACTGGTCTGCACACCGTCGAAGGCGATCTCGACCACCAGCTCGGGCCGCACGTAGATCGTCCAGCTGTCCCGCGCGCGCTCGATCTCCAGCAGGCGGCCGGTCTGCCAGGCGAGCAGCTCGTCGGTGAGCCC
>JALZLC010000124.1 GCA_030858885.1 Actinomycetota bacterium | reverse complement strand
GTCGACGTCATCAACATGTCCATCGGCGGCCTGCCCGCGCTCAACGACGGCAACGACGTCCGCTCGCTGATCTACAACCGTCTCATCGACGAGACCGACGTGCAGATGTTCATCTCCGCCGGCAACTCAGGACCCGGCGCCAACACGGTTGGTGACCCGTCCACTTCCGCCCTGGTTATGAGCGTCGGTACCTACATCACCCGCAACACCTGGCGTCGCAACTACGGCTCGAAGTCCCACGCCGTGCACAACCAGCACAACTTCAGCTCACGCGGTCCGGCAGAGAACGGTGGCTTCAAGCCGCAGATCATCGCTCCGGGCTCCGCGATCTCGACCACGCCGACGTGGCAAGCCGGCGGCCCTGTGCTGGGCACCTATGAGCTGCCGCCGGGCTACGCGATGTTCAACGGCACCTCGATGGCCTCTCCGCAGGCCGCCGGTGGTGCGGCGCTGCTCCTGGGCGCCGCCAAGGCCAAGGGGCACCACGTCAGCTCCGCGCAGCTGCGTCAGGCCATCAACTCAACCGCGCTGTTCGTGGCTCCTCACCGTATCGGGGCCTACGAGCAGGGCAACGGGCTCATGAAGGTGACCGCGGCGTGGCGCCAGCTGCGACGCGACATCCACCCGGTGCACATTTCCTCCTCGGTGGAGGTGAACACGCCGCTCGAGGACTTCTTGGCGACGCCGGGCCGCGGCGTGGGCATCTATGACCGTGAGGGCGTGACTGTCGGTGAGGCCTACACCCGGACCTACACCTTCGAGCGGACCTCTGGTCCATCTGACCCGCTCACGTATCACACGTCCTGGGTCGGCAACCGCGGCGCCTTCAGCGGAGCCGACGAGATCACCTTGCCGCTCGGCGAGCCCGTCGACTACGAGGTCAGCATCGACCCGTCAACCGCGGGTGCGCACTCGGCGATCCTGGAGCTGAATGACCCGGACACCGTCGGGGTCGACTACCAGACGATGAACGCGGTGTTCGCCCCGCACGAGTTCAACATCGACAACGGCTTCCGCGTCCACCACCAAGGCCGGATCGCTCGCAATCAGGACCGCAGCTTCTTCTTCCGGGTGCCGGAAGGGACGCCGGCGTTCAAGGTCGACTTCGCCGGTCCGGACGAGGCGCCGGGAACGGGCCAGGCCCGCTTCCTGCGCTTCCACCCCCACGGGTTGGGCATCGACTCCAACTCGTCGCTGTCCTGCTACGCACCGCCGGTGTCCGGTTGTGAGGGCAGCCCCTACAGCCGCACCGTCAACGATCCGTTGCCCGGGGTGTGGGAGGTCACCGTCGATGCTCGGCGCACCTCCGACACCGCCTTCACCCCGTTCGAGCTCACCGCGACGGTGCTGGGTGCCGAGGTGTCACCGAGCCCGGACATCATCGAGACCGCGACGCTGGGCGAGACGCTCACGCGCTCGTACGACATCACCAACCTGTTCGGGGACTTCACCGGCCGCGCCGTTGGTCGCGACCTCGGCAGTGCTCGTCGTGGCACGTTTGAGATCGAGGAGTTCGAGTTCCAGACCTACCAGTTGACGGTGGAACCCGGCTCGACCTCCCTGCACGCCGAGATCGGCTCTCCATCTGATGTCGGGGCCGACCTCGACCTGTTCGTGTTTGATTGCACGTCAGGCTCCTGCGTGCTGGCTGACTTCGATGCCGACGGTGACTCCGAAGAGCAAGTCACCATCGACGACCCGGCCGCCGGCTTGTGGATCGTCGCGGTGGACGGATTCGCCGTTCCCGCGGGGACGACCGAGTACAGCTACCTGGACGTGTTCGCCAACCCGGCGTTCGGTCCGGTCGTGGTCGACGACGCCAACGCCCTCCGGGCTGGCGGGGAGACCTGGACGGTCGAGGCCGACATCACACCCCAGCAGGCACCGGCCGAAGACCGGGTGCTGCTGGGCGCGGTCGAGGTGGTCACCGACGACGACGTGGTCGTGGGTCGCTCCGACGTGGTGATCCAAGAGGTCACCGAGTAGCACCTCGAGCACCGGTTGTTGCGGGGCGGGGCCTTCGGGCCCCACCCCGCAACGTTGCCGGAGGTTCGGCCGGCGGCGGACGCCTGTCGGAATCCGAGCCGATAGCCTGCGCAGGCCATGACACCCGCAACGAACGAAGGCAGTGACGACGACGGCGGCCCCGGCGGGGATCTGCTGGCTGAGCGCCGTGCCAAGTTGCAGCGGCTGCGCGACGCCGGCGTCGACCCCTACCCGGTCGGCGTCCGGGTCACCGACGCCCTGGCCGACGTCAACGCCGCCTGGGACCAGAAGCTAGAAGCCGGCGAGGAGAGCGAACAGCGGGTGGCCGTCGGCGGCCGCCTCGTCGCCCGACGCGGCCACGGCAAGCTGATCTTTCTGGTCCTGCGCGAGGCCGACGCCGAGCTGCAGGCGATGGCCCAGCTCGACGTGCTCGGCGATCAGGCCATGGCTCGGGTGGCCGACCTTGACGTCGGCGACTGGGTCGCGGTGACCGGAAGGGTGATCCGGACGCGGCGGGGCGAGCTGTCGGTCAAGGCCGAAGCGGTGACCCTGCTCGGCAAGTCGTTGCGGCCGCTGCCGGACAAGTGGCACGGGCTGCGCGACACCGAGACGCGCTTCCGCCAGCGCGAGGCTGACCTCACCGTCAACGCTGACGCTCGGCGCGTCTTCGCGATCCGCGCCAAGGTCATCCGTGCCCTGCGCGCCGAGCTGGATGCGCGCGGGTACACCGAGGTCGAGACGCCGGTCCTGCACACCATGGCCGGTGGGGCGTTGGCGCGGCCCTTCGCGACACACCACAACGCGCTCGACATGCCGCTGTACCTGCGCGTCGCCGAGGAGCTGCACCTCAAGCGGCTGGTCGCGAGCGGTATGCCGCGCGTCTACGAGATCGGCCGGGTCTTCCGCAACGAGGGGCTCAGCCCTCGGCACAACCCAGAGTTCACGATGCTGGAGTGCTATCAGGCCTACGCCGACTACCGCGACATCATGGCGCTGACCCAGGCGCTGGTGCAGCGCGCCGCCGTGGAGGCCGTAGGCACGACAACGCTGACGTATGCGGGCCGGCCCCTGGAGCTCGGAGGCGACTGGCCGCAACGGACGCTGCTGGAGCTGGTCGGCGAGGCGACGGGGCGCGAGGACCTCGACTACGGCCTACCGCCGGCGCGCTTGCGCGAGATCTGCGCGGAGTATGGCGTGCATGCGGAGGACTCGTGGGGCACCGGCAAGCTCGTGCTGGAGTTGTACGAAAAGCTCGTCGAGCACACCCTTTGGGACCCGACCTTCGTTGTGGACTACCCCGTGGAGGTCAGCCCGCTGGCGCGCCGGCACCGCGACGACCCTCGGGTGACCGAGCGCTTCGAGCCGATCATGGTCGGAAGGGAGCTGGGCAACGCCTTCTCCGAGCTAACCGATCCCATCGACCAGCGCGCACGGTTTGAGGCTCAGGCGCGGGCGGGGGCCGCCGGCGACCTCGAGGCAATGCCCGTCGACACCGACTACCTGCGGGCGATGGAGCTGGGGATGCCGCCGATGGGCGGGCTCGGGATCGGCGTCGACCGTCTGGTCATGCTGCTGGCCGATGTCTCCACGATCCGCGACGTGATCCTGTTTCCCACCCTGCGGCCGGAAGCGGAATAAGCCCGCCTCGATGGTGTTGGAACAATTGCGATGCCCACGGCGCCACGGGGCGCGCGCCGGTACCCTGGCCGGCCCGGCGGAGCGGCAATCGCTCAAGCGCCACCCCGCCAGGTCGATTGAGAAGGCGTGCGGCAGCGTCGTTGCCGCGGTTGCGCCCAAAGCGCCGCGGATCGCACCAAACCGCTGGTCAACGGGCCAGCGAACCCACCACCACTCGTGGTCCGGCCACCGTAGGTCACGGTTGGCCGGTGCTACAGTCTCCGACAAGCACCCGAGCAGGGGGCAATGAATGTTCGAACGGTTCACCGACCGGGCCAGGCGAGTGGTCGTGCTCGCGCAAGAAGAGGCCCGGATGCTCAACCACAACTACATCGGGACTGAGCACATCCTGCTCGGCCTCATCCACGAGGGTGAGG
>JALZLC010000110.1 GCA_030858885.1 Actinomycetota bacterium | reverse complement strand
CAGGCCGGCAGCAGGCCGGTGCCGGGGACGAGGTCGAGCCCCAGCCGCCGGAAGGTCGCGATGTCGGCCGACTGGGGCGCCGGCCCTTGGCCGCTGATGACGCGAACGGCGCCCTCGGCGGCGCTGTACAGCAGGATCGGCACCTCGCCGCCGGGGCCGTTGAGGTGGGGCTCGACGACCTGCAGCACCAGCCCCGACGCGACAGCGGCATCGAAGGCGTTACCGCCGGCTTCCAGGACCGCCATGCCTGCTGCCGAGGCCAGCCAGTGGGTGGACGACACCATCCCGTGCGTGCCGAGCAGCTCCGGGCGGGTGGTAAAGGCGGCGCTCATGTGCCCGCCAGCCGCAGCAGGGTGTGCAGCAGGACGTTGGCGCCGGCTTCGATGTCGTCGTCCGCGGTGTACTCAGCCGGCGAGTGGCTGCGCCCATCCCGGCTCGGTACGAAGAGCATCCCCGTGGGGGCGATGCGGGCCATCTGCTGCGAGTCGTGGCCCGCACCGGACGGCAGGTGGCGCACGGTGCGGGCCTGGGAGGCGGCGACCTCGGCGATGGTGACCCGAACCTGCTCGTCGAGGGGTACGGGGTCGATCAGGCTGCCCCGGTCGTAGGTGACCTCGACGTCGTGCTCGGCGGCGCAGGCGTTCGCCCGCTGCACGATGGCTTGCTCCAGGGCTTCCAGTACTTGCCGTTCCGGGTCGCGGAAGTCCAGAAAGACGGTGACCCGTTCGGCAACGATGTTGTCGGCACCTGGAACCACGGCCAGCCGGCCGCAGGTGGCCACCGAGCGGCCGTCGCCGGCCTCGGCCGCGACCTGCTGCAAACAGGACAGCAAGCACGCGGCAGCGCGCATGGGGTCGCGGCGCAGGTGCATAGGTGTGGTGCCGGCGTGGTCGGCGCGGCCCAGGAAGGTCAGCGAGCCGCCTCCCAGCCCGACGATCGACTCGACGACCCCGATCTGAGCTCCCGCGCGCTCCAGCGTCACGCCCTGCTCGATGTGCAGCTCGACGAAAGCGTGGACGTCGCCCGGGTCAACGGCGGTGGTCGTCGCCTGCGCCGGATCGATGCCGGCGGCGCGCAGTCCGTCGGTCAGGCGCTGCCCGTCTCGTCCGACCAACCCGTCCAGTGTCCCGGCGTCCAGGCCCTGGACAAGGGCGGTGGACCCGAGCAGGTGGGAGTAGCAGCCCTCCTCGTCGGCGAACACCACCAGCTGGAGCGGCCGCCGCAGCGGCGTGGCGCTCTCCGCGATGGTGCGCAGCGCCTCCAGGCTGCACAACACACCCAGCGCGCCGTCGAAGCGCCCGCCGTTGGGCACGCTGTCCAGGTGGGAGCCGGTCCACACGGCGGGGCCCTGCTGGTCGCCGAGCCGGGCGAACAAGTTGCCGATGCCGTCGGAACGCAACGTCAAGCCCGCGTCGTCGCAGCGTTGGGTCAGCCATCGGCGTGCCGCCAGGTCGGCCGGCGAGAAGCTGGTGCGGTCCACCCCACCGTCGGCATTGGCGCCGAAGGTGGCAAGGTCATCCAGGTCGGTCAGCAGACGATCGCGACAGATACGCACGTCGGAGGTCTTGCCCAGCCGAGCGCGGTTGCAGACCAAGCAAGTCGCGCCCGCACCGCCGACCCCACGATGCGGCACCCGCCTGAGCGCGTCACCCGGGGCGTTACTGTGGCAGACCATGCCTGCCGCAGCCGCCATCGCCCCTGCCGCCGAGCAGCAGCCATCCCCGCCGCCGGGCGCCGACCGCCACCCGTTCGCCCGCCTCTGGCACCACGCCGCCGGGCACCGCCGGGACGTGGTCGTCGCCTCGGTGTTCAGTGTGCTGAACAAGGTGTTCGACCTGGCGCCGCCACTGCTGATCGGCGTGGCGGTGGACACGGTCGTGGAACAGCAGGACTCCCTGCTGGCGTCGATGGGCATCTCCGGCCTTCGCGACCAGCTGCTGGTCCTGGCTGCCGTCACGGCCGTCATCTGGGTGCTGGAGAGCCTCTTCGAGTACCTGTTCCAGCTGGGTTGGCGCAACCTCGCCCAGACCGTGCAGCACGAGTTGCGCCTCGATGCCTACGCCCATGTCCAGGGCTTGGAGCAGGGCTACTTCGAGGACCGCTCCACCGGTGGCCTGCTGTCGGTGCTCAACGACGACGTGAACCAGCTCGAGCGCTTCCTGGACCGCGGGGCCAACGAGATCCTGCAGGTGCTGACGTCCGTGGTGATCATCAGCGGCGCCTTCTTCGTGGTGGCCCCGAGCATCGCTTGGTTCGCGATGGCGCCGATCCCGTTCATCCTGTGGGGGTCGTT
>JALZLC010000095.1 GCA_030858885.1 Actinomycetota bacterium | reverse complement strand
GTCCCGGTCCGGCCCTGTGCCAGCCTCCGCCGGTGGTGCCGTCTCCGGCGCGATCACAGCGCGATCACGGCGCGGCGACCGCGGCGACCCGCCGCCCACTGGTGGCGGCCAAGACATTCGAGCTGGCCCCGCGGACTCGCTGCACGTCGGCGGCGGTGACCTCGGCATGGCCGTACCAGGCGGACTCGAAGGCGCCCGTGGCCTCGGCGAACGCGTCGGCGGCCAGCGGCAGGTCGTCGGTGACGACGCGCAGGTACTCCCCGCTGGTGCGGCCGGGGACCTCCTCCAGCAGCCCCGCCGCCGCCAGATCGGCGATCAGGGCGCGGTAGTGACAGCGCAGCGCGGCGCGCCAGCGACCAGCGGTCTCGTGCTCGCCCGCCTCCGCTCGCCACTGGCGGCTGGAGCGCCCGATGGGATCGGTGGCAGCAAGCGCAGGGGCGGGATTGCGCTGCACCCTGCGAGAGAAGCGCCACAGCAGCACGGCGACGGCGGCGCACGCACCCAACAGGATCAGCGTCCCGATCACCGAGCCCCTGCCGCCGCCGCCCAGCAGCTCCAGGATCCGGCCGACGAAGTCACCGACGATGCTCAGGGCCCGCTGCCACAGGCTGGGGCGTGCCTCCACGAACTCGGCGCGCGCCAGCACCTCGGCCGTGACGCGACGCACCTGCTCGGCCTCGACGGTGGGGACGGGCAGGTCAACCAGTGAAACCCCCCGCGCCGTAGGGGTCGCGGGGTGCGTCGTCGCCGCGCAGGTCGCGAGCGGCCATCTCCAGATCCATGCCCTCGTGGCGGATACGGCCGTCGAAGTACAGCAGGGTTTGGGCGCCAGTAGTCAGCGGGGTGGTCAACAGCCCGGCGATGACGCCACCGACGGCGTTCAGCACCAGCCCGGCCTCGTCGCCCAGCAGCTGGCCGGGCAGGGAGAACACCAGGGACAAGACCTGACCGACGATGCCGGCGATGATGCTGGCCAGAATCACGATGCCCAGGATTCCCCAGAACCGGCGGCGACCGAGCGCGAACGAGCGCCGCACCGCCGTTGCCGGGCCCGCGCGCTCCACGATGACCACGGGGTAGACCAGCGAGAACAGCGAGACCATCGCCAGCAGCGTGAGCAGGAACACCACCACCGCCAGCACGGCGACCGCTGCCGACTCCGTCGCGGCAGCGGCGATGAACAGCACGAATGCCGGAATCACCATCGCGATGGCGGTCAGGATCAGCAGCAGCGTCGCGCCCAACAGGGACAGGTAGCGCCCAGCGGTGTAGCGCAGGCTCTCGCCCGGTTCGGGTTTGGCGCCCAGGTACCCCTCGGCCGCGATGCGGGTGGCCACACCGTTGACGAACGGCGTCACCAGCAGCGACGCCAGCGCGGTGAAGCCGAACAACGGCACGAGTTGCGCGACGTCGCCGCTGCTGAGCGCCGCCTGGCCCGCGGAAGGGTCCTGCAGGGTGTCGAGCAACCCCAGCCCACCCGTCACGCGATAGTTGGTGAAGCTGCTGAGTAGGTTCAGCGGCACCAGCACGACACCCAGGGCAAGGACGTAGGTCCGCCAGTGGCGCACCAGCAGGCGGAACATGCCATCGAGGACGTCGCCGACGTTCATGGGTTGCAGGCGCATGGGCGTGCCCGGCGGGGCGTCGCCGGCCTGCCCCCCTTGCGCGCGCGTGCTCCAACTCGGTCCAGCCGGCGATCGCCGCTCTTCGTCGCCGGGTGGCGGCCAATCCGACATCGGTCATCCTCCGCTCGAAGTCGCGGAAAGGGCAATCCTGCGGCGAGACCTGAGTACGGTATCCGCTACAGGCGCAGGTCGGCCTGACGGTCGAACGGGATCTGCTCGCAGTCGGGCCCGTCCGGCGGCTGCGGCGGACCGGAGGTGTAGCCGGGTTCCCCCGCCGTCAACTGCTTGAAATCGACCACCAGGCGCCCGGCGTCGTCGGTGCGCAGCGCGAAACGGTCGAGCCCCCGCCGCGCCGGTCCCCGCGCCAGCTGCCCCTGCTGGTCGTAGCGGGAACCGGTGGCGTTGCTGCCGAACCATCCTGACGACTCGCACCAGCCAACTCCCTGCCGCCCGTACTCCTGCGTCAAGGGCCCGTTGGTGTTGAACGCCACCAGCTCCCCGCCGCGCAGCGTCAGCCAGGCGCACGGGTTGTTGTCGTGGAAGCACACCCGCTGGGGGCGCCGCGCAACGGCGCTGCGCACCGCATCGACCGGACCAACAACCGCCTCTTGCGGACCCGGGCTCAGCCCCACGGCGAACACCAGCACGACCACAGCGATCCCGGCCAGCACCAGCAGTGGCAGAGCGATCCGAAAGGCGCGCACTGCGGGACTGTCGGGGTTCTCGCCCCCCGGGCCACGGCTGCGGACCAGCCGCCGGTCCCGCGGCGGCAGGGGCTGGTCCAGATCGGGTCCGACGAAGCGAGGGTCGGCCGCGTCCAGCGGCTCGGTGAACCGCTCCCGACCCTTCTCGCGCTCGGTCACCGGTCTAGGCTAGTTGGCCACCCCGGGACAGGAGATACCGCGATGCCGATGCCAGAGAAGTTCGTCTTCGTGTGCATCAACCAGCGTGACCCCTCTCATCCGCGGCCCAGCTGCATCAACAACGGGGGCGGTGACGTCTTCAACGCCCTGCGCGAGGAGCAGGGTCGGAGGCTGCTCACCAGCACCAAGATCGTCGCCGGCGGCTGCCTGGAGGCGTGCATGGTCGGCCCGGTCATCGCCGTGTTCCCCGACAACGTGTGGTACGGCGGGGTCACCGAGGACGACGTCCCCGCGATCATGGACCACCTCGAAGGCGGCGAGCCGGCGGAGTACCTGCGCATCGGCGACGCCGAGTTCGACCTGCGCCCGCCCGAGATGTCCGACGGTGGCTTCTGACGAGTCTGACAAGATGGAACCCTCTCGCCAACGACGCCGAGGAGCGATGCGATGACCGACCTCATGCCGATCCAGGGCTATCACCACCTCGAGTTCTCCGTGGGCAACGCCAAGCAGGCAGCCCAGTACTACCGGACCGCGTTCGGGTTCACTGCCGTGGCGTACGCCGGCCCGGAGACGGGTGTCCGCGACCGTGCCTCCTGGGTGATGGCCCAGGGCGACATCCGCTTCACCCTGACCGCCGGCCTGGACCCGGAGTCGCCGATCGTGCAGCACGCGGCGCGACACGGCGATGGCGTGCGCGACGTGGCCTTCGCCGTCCCCGACGCCGAGCGGGCCTTTGCCGTGGCCATCCAGCGCGGTGCCGAAGCGTTTGCCGAGCCCCGCGTCCAAGAAGACGAACAGGGCAAGGTGGTCACCGCCTCCATCAAGGCCTACGGCGACACCATCCACAGCTTCGTGGACGCCTCCAACTACTCGGGGGCCTACCTGCCCGGCTACGTCGGCGTGAGCGAGCAGCCGGCGCCGAGCGCCGGCATCGCCACACCGGTGTTCGCGGCGGCCGGTCAGCCCGTGGGCCTGCGCCTCGTGGACCACATCGTGGCCAACGTCGAACTCGGCCGCATGGATGACTGGGTCAACTTCTACGCCGACGTCATGGGCTTCACCCAGCTGGTGCACTACGACGACGAGGCGATCTCCACGGAGTACTCGGCGCTGATGAGCAAGGTGCTGTGGGACGGCAACGGTCGCATCAAGCTGCCCATCAACGAGCCGGCGCAGGGGAAGCGCAAGTCCCAGATCGAGGAGTATCTGGACTACTACCACTCGCCAGGCGTGCAGCACATGGCCCTGGCCACCGACGACATCGTCGCCACGGTCGTTGCCCTGCGCGCCAACGGCCTGCGGTTCATGCGCGTGCCGGACACCTACTACGCCGAGCAGCGGGCCAAGCTCGACTGGTCGGCCATCGACGAGGATCTCGACGCGCTACGGGAGCAGAACATTCTGATTGACACCGACGATGAGGGCTACCTGCTGCAGATCTTCACCGAGCCGGTGCAGGACCGTCCGACCGTGTTCTTCGAGATCATCGAGCGCCACGGCTCCCGCGGCTTCGGTGAGGGCAACTTCAAGGCCCTGTTCGAGGCCATCGAGCGCGAGCAGGCAGCCCGCGGCAACCTGTAGCCGCCGCAGAACGGGCGGCGTCCGACAGCCGATGACGTAGAGGGATTGCACCCGTTACGTAGAGATTTCTGGTGCCGACTGCGTAGGCCCTGCCCTGGCAGGGTGTCTAGCCTTTAGCGCAGGCTAGCCATAGCACCGCGGATGGAGGGATGTGATGGAGACCGACCACCCCGACACCGATCTCGGCCTGTCGCGGCGGGACTTGCTGCGGCGCGGTGCATCGTCGGCGGAACGCTGGTGTGGGCGGCGCCGGCAGTGCAGACGCTTGCACGCCCCGCCTTCGCGCAGGAGTACGGTGGCAGCCCGGGCTGCGAGCCGTGCCTGGAGACGAGCAGCGGCGGCCGATGCGTGCAGACGCGCTACATGAGTGAGTCACCGGACTGCTGTGACTGCCTCGACGAGCAGCAGGCGAACAGGGCCGACGCCTTCACCGCGGCCTTCAACTGCCAACAACAGGGTCGCTGCAACTTTGACTCGCCGTCTCGGCCCATGGACTGCACCGGCTGCCCGGGCTAGGGGGATACACCATGAGCGAAGAGGTCAAGAACTGGCTGGTGGCTCTGCTGCGCAGGGACGTCAAGTCCGACCTTCCATCCCCGCCTCCTGGGACGAGGGGCAAGCTGGTCACCGTCAAGTTCAACGGCAGCGAGTGGACCGGCAAGATCTAGCCCACGTGCCTGCAACCAGTCACGGTCGGGCAAGGCCAGCGCTCGGGCAAGAGCCAGCTTCGCGCCCGCGCCCTCGATCACCCGCAGCGAGGCGAGGGCCTTGCGGGTGTAGGGCGTCCGGCGCCGGTAGACCGCGAGCGCGCGGGTCCCGGGGGGTCGGCTGGTAACGCGCGGCCCACACCGACAGGGGCACGCGATCAGCCAACGCCAGGTGCGTCCAGGTCAGCTGGCGCCGCGGGCCAGGACCGCCTGGCCGCGCCACGCGACGGCC
>JALZLC010000089.1 GCA_030858885.1 Actinomycetota bacterium | reverse complement strand
CACCACTCAGGAGGCGCTGCTGGCCGAGATCGACCGGCTGAATGCCGATCCGCAGGTCAGCGGGATCATCGTGCAGCTGCCGCTGCCCGACCATTTGGACGCCGTCGAGGCGCAGGAGCGCACCGCTCCCGCCAAGGACGTCGATGGCCTGCATCCGGTCAACGCCGGCCAGTTGCTGCGCGGGGACCCCTTCCTGGTGCCAGCCACGCCGCTGGGCTGTCAGCTGCTGCTCGACGAGCACGGCATTCCCACCGCCGGGGCGCACGTCGTGATCGTCGGCCGTTCCCAGCTGGTGGGTCGGCCGCTGGCGATGCTGCTGTCGCTCAAGCGAACCGGCGCCAACGCGACGGTCACGATGTGCCACACCGGCACTCGCGACGTCGGCGCTCACACCCGACAGGCCGACATCGTGGTGGTCGCCACCGGTGTACCCCACACGCTGACCGCTGACATGGTCAAGCCCGGAGCCGCGGTGCTGGACGTGGGCATCAACCGCCGCGACGACGGCGGGCTGTTCGGTGACGCCGACTACGAGGCGGTCGCCGAGGTCGCCGGCGCCATCACTCCCGTGCCCGGGGGCGTCGGGCCGATGACCCGCGCGATGCTGTTGCACAACACCTTGCTGGCGGCCACAAGATCCGCACCCGACGGCCGGCACTGATAGGCGCCCACCGGATGGGTAGGCTCGCCGACGGCTTACAGGTCCCGCCCCTGGACAGGAGTGCACCGTGAAGATCACCGTCGTCGGCGCCGGCAAGTACGGCTCGACCACCGCGCAACGCGTCGCCCAGGCGGGCTACGCCGATGAGGTGGTCCTCACCGACATCGTCGAGGGCCTGCCTCAGGGCCTGGCGTTGGACATGAACCAATCTCGGCCGATCGAGGGCTACGAGACGGTTGTCACCGGCAGCAACGACTACGGCCCGACTGCCGGCAGCGACATCGTGATCGTCACGGCCGGCAAGCCACGCAAGCCGGGCATGAGCCGCATGGACCTCCTGACCGACAACGCGGAGATTGTCGGGGGTGTGGCTCGGCAGGTAGCGGACACCTCACCCGACGCGGTGGTCATCGTGGTGTCCAACCCCCTTGACGAGATGACCGCGTTGTTCCGGAAGGTGTCAGGTCTGCCCACCGAGCGCGTCATGGGCCAGGCCGGGATGCTGGACACGGCCCGCTTCCAGGACAAGGTGGCGGCCAAGCTGGGTGTCTCCCCGCTGGCGGTCGAGGCGATCACGCTCGGCTCGCACGGGGACACCATGGTGCCGGTGCCGTCCAAGGTCACGGTGGACGGCAAGCCGCTGGCGGACTTGCTGTCCGACGAGGAGGTCGAGGAGCTGGTCCAGGCCACACGCGACGGCGGTGCCGAGGTCGTCGCCCTGCTCAAGACGGGCTCGGCCTACTACGCCCCGTCCTCGGCCGCGGCCCGGATGGCGCAGGCGGTGGCCACCGACGAGGGCGCGGTGATGCCGGTCTGTGCCTGGGTCAGCGGTCAGTACGGCATCAGCGACGTGTACCTCGGCGTGCCGGCACGGCTGGGCAAGGGCGGGGTCACCGAGGTCGTGGAGCTGGACTTGACCGACGCCGAGGTGGCCAACCTGCGCGAAGCCGCCGAGGCCGTGCGCAGCAAGCAGGCCGACGTCGACGGGCTGGTCTGATGGCCCGCGAACGGCGCAACCCTCCTGAGGCCACCAGCGGTGAGCGGGTTCGCCGGCACCTGAGCGCGCAGCCGGAGGTCGAGCTGACCGACGAGGAGCTGCGGGCGCTGGCCGACGAGGGCATCGACCCCGATGACGTTCGCCGGGTCGCCCGCGAGCGCAGCGACACCCAGGAGGCCAGCGAGCACGACCGCGACACCGCCCGCGACCAGCTCGAGGGCCTTGCCATCGAGCAGGAGGAGGAGTACTAGCCGTTCCAGCTCGGCTGCCTGCTCGGTGAGCCCGAGTGGCGGGGCGAATATGTACACTCCTCGGAGAGTCTTTCTGTACATAGGAGTGGCGGTATGTCCGAGGTCGGCGTGGCGCAACTGCGTCAAGGTCTCAAGGAGTGGATCGCTCGGGTGCAGGGCGGTGATGAGGTGATCATCACTGACCGCGGGAAGCCGGTCGCGCGGCTGACGCAGATTGGCGTCCCAACGGCGCTGGACCGACTCGTTGCAGAGGGCCGCGTGAGCCAGCCGAAGCGGCCGCGCCCGCACGCACGGGGCCTCGACCGCATCCAGGGACGGGGCGCGGTCTCACAGTACGTGACCGACGAACGGGAAGCCCGCCGTCCATGATGGCCTACTTCGACTCCAGTGCGCTCGTGAAACTGGTGATCGATGAGGCCGGCAGCGACGATGCGGCCGCGCTGTGGGACGCCGCCGACGTGGTGCTGGCTAGCAGGGTGGCGTCGCCCGAGGTGCGGGCAGCCCTCGCCGCGGCGCACCGCGGCCGTCGGCTCACCGATGAGCAACTCGCCGATGCCAACCGCCTTTGGGTGGAGTTCTCCGGGGCGCTGCGCGTCGTCGAGCTGACAGCCGAAATCGCACGACAGGCCGGCGACCTTGCAGAAGAACACGCCCTCGGCGGGGTTGATGCCATTCACCTCGCCAGCGCACTGCTGCTGGCTGGACATCGACCGGTCGTCGCGACGTGGGATTCTCGGCTGCATGCAGCAGTTCGGGCTCTTGATGTGATGACCCTCCCCGACGCGCCGTAGCAGCCGTACTCGATGATTCCTCAGTAGTACGGTCGCGGCCGTGGAAGGGACCGTGCTGGGCCGGCCGATCGACGCTCGACCGTTGTTGGGGCCGGAGCGCGAAGGCCTGTTGGAACTGCTGGCAAGCCTGGACGCCGGTGAGTGGGCAGCTTCGACGCCCTGTCCGGCGTGGTCGGTGCACGACCTGGCGGTGCACCTTGTTCACGATGATGTCAGGCGGCTGTCGGCGGAGCGCGACGGCCATGGGGGCGCGTGGGTCTCGGGTGCGTCGCTGCAGGATCTCACGATCGCACTGGACGAGGTGAACCGGCGCTGGGTGGCGGCGGTCGCGCCGACGCTGTCGTCGCGCTTGACCTGCGAGACGCTTGCGTGGCTGGCGGCACCGTCTGCGGC
>JALZLC010000332.1 GCA_030858885.1 Actinomycetota bacterium | reverse complement strand
CGTCGATGACCGCCCTCGACTCGTCCCCGAAGTGACGGTGCACAGCCTGCGCTGCCGCCGCCGACAGGCCCGCGGCCGTCAGCTCGGCCAGCAGAGCCGCCAGCGCGCCGGCCTCACGCCAGGCATCCCCGATGGCTGCGGCCAGCGCAGTCGACACGCCCTTGACCTCAGCCAGGCGGCCCGGCTCGGCCTCGATTACCGCACCGACGTCCAACCCGAACCTGGTCACGATCCGGGCGGCGAGCGTCTCCCCGACCCCGAGGAAGCGCTCGGACGACAGGAAGGCCACCAGCCCATCGGCGCTGCGCGGTCGGGCATGCTCGTAGGCCACGGCCTCGAACGTCGGTCCGTAGCGGGTGTGCTCGGTCCAGCGACCGAGCAGCCGGACCGCCTGGCCGGGCACCAGTCCCGCCAGCGGACCGCTGGCGCGAGGGCCATCGTCACTGCTGGCGGCCAGCTCGACGACGCCGAAGCCGGTCGCGGCGTTGACGAAGACCACGCTGGCGACCTCGCCGGTCAGCTCCTCGGTTGCCATCACTCAGCGATGAGTACAGAAGGCACCTCGACAGTGTGCCAGTCCCGGGTCGCAACAGGGCCGGCGCCGCGGCCGGCCCTGTGGAGTGGTGTGCCGTCCTCAAGTAGCGAAGCGGTAGGACATGTGTGACGTTGTATCGGCCGAGCCGACGAGCCGAACTAGGCGTCGGCGCCTACCTGCAGATCCACGTCAATGACGCCTTCTACGCCCTCGACGACGGCGCGAAGCGCGACCTCGTCGAATCCAGCGGGAGCGGTGCCACGCACGAAGACCGTGCCTTCCACGACGTTGACGTTCAGCCGAGGAAGGTCAGCGGTGCGGGGGTCCTCTCCCAGTGCCGTGCGGACGCGGTCCTCCAACGGCTTTTCCGGGATCGACTGGGGTGGTGCGGTCGACTCGATGCCGCCCGTCCCGTCCTCCAGCCCACCCGAGGGCGCCGTGGTCGACGGCGCGGGGGAAGGCGAAGGTGGCGTCCACGCGTCCGTGGAGGCGAACTCCGTGGACAGATCGTCGCGCTTGGAGGTGAACATCCCGATCAGGTAGCCGGCCGCCAGCCCGAGGATCATGGCCAGCCAGCCGGGAAAGCGACGCTTTGCCGGCTGCAGGTGGAGCCGCTCAGCCGGCTTGCCCTCCGACAGCCACCCGCCAAGCCGCAGCAGGGCCCGGTCGCTGACGTCCCGCACATTCGCGGCGGCGGTCTGCACCGCGGCGCTGTCGCGAACGCGCTCGGCGAGATCCACGGCACGATCGTCGAGATGTGCCTCGCGGGCCATCTCCCGGGTCACGGCCGCCAGCTCGGCGCCCTTGACCTGTGCGCTGCGGAAAGCCTCCGAGTCGCGGACGCGCTCCGCCAAGTCGGTCGCGCGCTGGTCGAGCTTGGCCTCCTTGAGTTGTGCCGCCAGTCGGGCGGCCTTGTCTTGCACGACAGTGGTCGAGGACTTCCGTCCCATGGTGGTCAGCCTTCCTCGTGTGCGGCGCTCGGAGGACGCGCGCGCTTGCCTGTGGACCTACCCTGCCCCTTCCGGCGGAAACAGGAACGAACCGCGACACTGACGCCCGTGAGCGCTGCCCTCCGCCTTGCCGTCGCCGTGGCCGTCGTGGCGCTGCTGGGGCGTTCCGCCCGTCTCGCCTGGTCCAACCGGAGCGTGGCCATGGCGGTGTGGCGGCGTGTCCGCGTCCGCCACCTGCTCGGCAGCCTCGTCCTGCTGGTCGCGGTCGGCAGCACCGCCCTCGGGCTGGCCGCGCTGGTGCCGGTGACGCGCTACGGGCTCGGCACCCTTGTCGGCTTCACCGGCAACGCCGTGTTCGCGCCGGTGGAGGAGGCAGCGGTGCGCGCGGGCGGCGCGTCACCGTTGACGTCGCCGGCCGCGGACGTCGTCACGACCGTCGCGGTGTGCGCCTTTCTGCTGGGGCTGGCGGCGCTGTTTCCCTGGCTGGCCTACGTCGAGGAGCAGCGCTTCCGTGTCGGCCTCGAGCGCGTCGGCCTTGGAGGTCAGGTGCGCGCCGCCATGCGGTTCGGCCTGGCTCACCTGGTGATGCTGATCCCCGTCTCCGCGGCGCTGGCGATCGGCATCGCGGGCTTCTACTACGGCCAGGTGTACCGGCGGGCATATCGACGGGCGTGGGCGACCGCTGGCGACAGCGATGCCGTTGCGGGTCAGTGGGCGTCGCGGTCGGTCCGACAAGAGGCGGTCCTAGCCTCGACCGTCTGGCATACGACGTTCAACACGCTCATCGCAGGTCTGGTGATCACCGTGCTGCTGGCGGAGCTGGCGCTGACCTAGCAGCACGTGCGTCACGCCCGGCGGTGCAGAAAGTCGCGCACGACCACGGATCCCAGATCGTCGAGGTCGGGATAGAAGATGCGGCCACCGACGGCACGCACCATGTGCTCGATGAACGCCGCGGCTCCTGGATCATGGTCGAGCAGGAACACGTTGAGCGTCGCCCCGCCGCGGGTCAGCCGCTTGGCCTCCACCAACGTCAGCTCCAAGGTCCGCGGATGCGGTGGCCAGTGGAACAGCGGCGTGTCGCCCTCCAGATGAGCGGTCGGCTCGCCGTCGGTCACCATGATCACCTGCTGCTCGGCGTCGGGATGGGCGCCCAGCAGCCGGCGGGCGAGCATGAACGCGTGCTGCATGTTGGTGCCGAAGACACGCTCCCAGCCGGTGGCGAACAGGTCCCGAGGCTGCAGCCGCCGCGCGTAGTCGCTGAACCCGACCACGTCGAAACGGTCCTCGGGAAAGCTGCCGTCGATCAGCGAGTGCAGCGCCAGCGCCATGCGCTTGGCCGGTACCCAGTTGCCCCGCAGCGGCATGGAAAAGCTCATGTCCAACAGCAGCACCGTCGCCGCGCGCACCCTCCGCTCGGCCTCGGCCAGCTCGAAGTCGGATGGATCCAGTCTGAGGCGCGTCCGGGGCGGGGCTGGTCGGTACCCCTCTCCAGGCCGCTCACCCGCCCGCCCTCCAAGGCCCTCCGAGGTGTACCGACCAGCCGTCCCACGGCGGATGGTGTTGCTCAGGGTGCGGGCGACATCGAGGCGGAACGGATCACCGAACTGCAATGGCCGGGTGGCGCCGGTCAGTTCCCCGTCGCCGCCAGCGCCGGAGGCGCGATGCGAACCGGTGCCTCCAGACACGGCGCGGTCGTAGATGCGGGCCAGGGAGCGCTCACCCAGCCTGCGGATGCCACGCGGGGTCAGCTCCAGGCGCCCGTGCTGGCGGCTGGCCGCGCCGGCCTCCTCCAGCACGCGCTCCACTTCGCGCAACCCGCGCAGATCGTGAACGGCGTCGTCGCCCAGTGCCCGGCGTAGCGCCTCCTCGTCAACATCCTCCAGCCGCGCGCCGGGGTAGTCCTGACGCAGCGCCGCACCCAGGTCCTCGTAGGACCGAAGGTGCTCCACCCAGTCCACGGTCGACGACAGACTCCCCGACTCCTGACCGCCGGGCATCGCCCCGGGTACGCCCTCGTCCCAGGCCAGCTCGGGATACAGCCGTTGGAGGCTGCGGGTCAGCTGCTGGGCCTGGAACGACAGATCCAGGTCGCCCAGCAGCTGGGAGGACAGCTGCGCCAGTTGCGCCCGCTGGTCGGCGTCGAGTCCCGCCAGCATCTGCGACATCGCCGCCATCCGCCGCGCGAGCTCCTCCAGCAGGTCGTCGAGCGTCTCGGGGTCCCCCAACCCCTCCATCAGGTCGGCGTAGCGCTGCCGGAAGGCGGCGAAGTCGGCGGTGATGTCGTCGCCGCGTTCGCGCTTGGCGACCATGGCGTTGACGTCGGCGAGCAGATCCTGTGTCCGCTGGAGATCCTCGGGGCTCAGCGATCCAAGCGCCGACGCCAGCCGTCCGAAGGTCGCTTCGGCGACGTCTCGGCGCAACTGATCAACCAGCTGGCGGAAGGCCGCGGCGGCCCCTTCGTCGTACCACTGGTAGTCGTTGAGTGCAGACACCCGCGCCGCCGGATCGGACGGCAACGCGTCGAGCTGCTCGCCATGGTGGTCGGCTAGCGTGGAGTCGTCGGCGAGCTGCAAGGCGGTGCGCTCAAGGGCCTCGATCTCTGCGAGCCGCTGCGCTACCTGCTGCAGCGGGCCTTCGAGGCCCATGCGCCCCAGCTCGCGCCGGCGGGCCTGCTCGATCCGCCGGCGCAGGTCGTCCAGACCCGCGACACGTCCCTGCCGTTGGCCCAGCCCTCGCTGCAGCAGCCGCTGCAGCGCGGAGTCCGGGTCGTGACCGCTGAGCAGGTCCTCACTGATCTCCTCCAGCACCGCGTCGGGTGAGACGTCGGCAGGGAAGGGGTCCTGCGACCCCGACCAGCGGTTGTAGCGCACCCTCACGGTGCACCGTCGTTTCGGTCACCGGGCAGCATCAGCGCTGGCGGTACCGGAAGGCACCGGGGCCGAGGTCATCGCGGTCGAGCTTGCGCGACAGGTGAAGACCTTCCAGCGCGAACTCCAGGGCAGCCGCGGCCAGATCGGGCGACTCCTCGTCGACGGCCAGCGCCGACAGCAGGCGGGCCAGGCCGGGCACCTCTTCGATCTGTGCCAGCAGGTCGACGCCGCTGACGAGGTCGCCGGTCTCCACCGACAGCCCCTCGTCGAAGCGGGCGACCAGCCCCGACAGGTCGATGCGGCCCGTGCGGCGGCGGAAGACCTCCAGCAGCGCCCGGCGCAGGAGCCGCTCGAGGATCTCCGCCTCGCGCCCCTCCTCGAAGGTCTCGAACTCGACCTTGCCCATCCCCGCCGACAACACCTGCGCAAGGTCGCACGGCCGCGCGACCGCCCGACGCTCACCGTTGCGCAGTGCGCGGCGCGCAGCACTGGCGGCCAGCGTCTCCAGGTTGCCGGTGGAGAAGCGCACGGACACTCCGGAGCGCTGGTTGACCTCCGCCGCCGTGCGCAGCGCCCGCGTGAAGGCCGCGAGCACCTCGACCATAAAGTCGGGAACCGTGAGGGGGAGAATCCCTCCGGGATGGGGCGCCGGCTTTGCCGGCGGGGGGAGGATCTGAGGGAGCTGGGCCTCCTGCCGCATCACGGCGACCTCTTCGGCCAGCCGCAGGGGGTAGTGGGTGCGCACTTCGGCGCCGAAGCGATCCTTCAGCGGCGTGATGATCCGGCCGCGGTTGGTGTAGTCCTCGGGATTGGCGGTGGCCACCAGCAGCAGGTCCAGGGGCAGGCGCAACGAGTACCCGCGGACCTGCACGTCACGCTCCTCCATCACGTTGAGCAGCGCCACCTGGATGCGCTCGGCGAGATCGGGCAGCTCATTGATGGCCACGATCCCGCGGTTGTGGCGGGGCACTAAGCCGAAGTGGATCGTCTCTTCGTCGGCCAGATGGCGGCCTTCGGCGACCTTGATGGGGTCGACATCGCCGATCAGGTCGGCCACCGCGATGTCGGGCGTCGCCAGCTTCTCGGCGAAGCGCTGCTCTCGCGACATCCAGGCGATGGGGGTGTCGTCGCCGTACCGTGCCACCGCCGCCCGACCCTGCGGACTGAACGGGTGGTAGGGATGATCGTTCACCTCGCTGCCGGCCACCACCGGGACCAGCTCGTCGAGCAGCGTCACCAGGGCACGCAGGATGCGGCTCTTGGCTTGGCCGCGCTCCCCCAGCAGGATGAAATCGTGGCCCGCCAGGAGCGCGGTCTCCAGCGCGGGCAGCACCGTCTCGTCGAACCCGACCAGCCCACCGACCACCGGCAGGCCCTGCGCCATCCTGGCCGCGGCGTTGGCCGCCACCTCCTGTTTGACGCTGCGGTCGGCGTAGCCCGAGGCGCGCAATGCCCCGAGCGTGGTCGGGCGACTCGTCATCGAGTCCTCTCCGGTCGGGCAGAGCTAGGGCGGCCGTTCCGGTGTACCGCACGGGCGGTCGCGTCGCCACGGGGTCACTTCCCGGGATCCGGCGTCTCGCCGGGACAGAATGGCCGACCTGCGGCCGACGGGGCCGCGCGGTGATGGGAGCCGGCCATGACGACGACACTCCGACGCTGTGGCGCCTGAGCACCGCGCCCGCGAGGGAGCGCTTCTGCGCCTGGAGATCGCTGAGGCGCACTGGGCCGAGGCGCTGCCGCCGGTCCCCCAGGGCTGTCGGGTCTCGGTGTCGTTTGCCGACGCCGGCGACGCCGCGGAGCACGGTGACGCGCTGGGACAGCTGGGCTACCGCGTGGTGGCGGCCCAGCCCGCCGGCGCCGTGCAAGGGACCGCCGACATCCTGGTCGATCAGCAGATCATCGACCGCCATCCCACCTATTGGCGGTCCCTGGCGGTCTTGGCCACCCGCGCCTACAGCCTGGCCATGGGTCCGGTCCTCAAGACGTTGGAGGCCGTGCTGGGCGCGCACGCCAGCGCCACCGTGGTCAGGACTCGATCGGTGCGGGCTCCGGAAGCTTGACACCCGGCCAGCGCTTCACCAGACGAACATGGGTGGCATGGTCCTCGCGGATGAACTGCAGGTCGTCGACCAGCGCCTGGATCAGGTACAGACCCCGGCCTGTCTCAAAGTCGGCGTGGGTCGGATTGGTCAGCGGAGGCGGGTCGAAGCCGGGCCCCATGTCGATGACGTCGACCTCGCAGGCCTCCACGCCGACCCCGAGACGCACCGAGTACTCCGCCGCGCCGGTCGCGTGGCGTACCGCGTTGCCGCACGCCTCGGTCACCGCCAGTTGAATATCGTCGATGGCCTCAGTAGGAACCCCGAAGCCCGACATCACGCAACTTGCCACCTGGCGCATGAGGGCGACGTAGCGAGCGTCCCGGGGTAGCGACAACTGCATGCGAACAAGCACGCCGTGCTCCGGTTCCACGGGGTCTGAGGCGTCTGAAAGCGCAAGGGTCACTGTCTCGTTACGGTTCCCGAGAGGTTGAGCCCCTAACCAAAGGCAGACTCCTGGCGCCGACGCTTCGTATCGTTTCGTACAACCTGTTGCACGGCATCGATGTCACCTCGGGGGTCACCGACCTGGCGCCAGCGTTGGCGGCGATCGCCGCGCTGGAGGCCGATGTCGTGGCCGTCCAGGAGGTCGATCGCTCGCTGGAGCGCAGCGGCGGGGTCAATCAGGTACAGGCCATCGCCGAGCATCTCGGCTGGGAGTGGGTCTTCGCAGCGGCATTGCAGGGCAGTCCCGACGCCAGCTGGCGGGCACCCCGACACGATGATCCCGACGGGGCCGCCTACGGCGTGGGAATCGTCAGCCGTTATCCCGTCCGCCACTGGGAGCAACGCAGGCTGCCGGGCGGTGGCGCCGGCCAGCGCACGCTGCAGGCGGCGCCGCAACGTCCCGGCTGGGACCACGAGCCGCGCACCGCCTTGGCCGCCGACCTGGACGTCGAGGGTCTGGCGTTGCGGGTGACGACCACCCACTTGTCATACCTGCCCTGGCGCGGTCTCGCCCAGCTGCAGATGGCCGCCGGCCTGGCCCGCGCCACGGGTGGCCCGTCGGTGTTCCTCGGTGACTTCAACCTGCCGCGCTGGTCGGTCCGAGCCAGTCTTGGAGGCTGGCAGCACGCGGCGCACGGGCCCACCTACCCGTCGTGGGGTCCGCGAGCGGTGCTGGACCAGCTGCTGGTGCACGGTGGCGTGCGCCTGCTCGAGGCCGCCGCCGGGCCGCGGGGGCCCAGTGACCACCTGCCGCTGGTGGCCACGATCGCCCTGTAGGCCTGACAGCCCAGACCTGGCAGCGGTATGCAACGTAGCCACGGTCCCACCAGCGCGCGGCCTGCAAGGCACAGGTAGGCTCGGCGCGCCATTGGTCCCTCGAGGAGTGAGTTATGCCCACGAATTCCGAAGCGCTCGTCAGCACCGATTGGGTCGTCGACCATCTCGGCCAACCCGGCATCGTCATCGCCGAGGTCGACGAGGACGCCTCGGCGTACCACCACAACCACATCGAGGGTGCCATCGGCTTCGACTGGCAGGCCGACTTCCAGGACGGCGTCCGCCGCACGTTCCTGGATCGGGAGCGCTTCAACGAGCTGATGGACTCCCGGGGCATCGGCAACGACGACCACGTCGTGCTGTACGGCGGTAACAACAACTGGTTCGCCGCCTATGCCTACTGGTACTTCAAGGTCTACGGCCATGACCGGGTCAGCCTGATGGACGGCGGCCGCAAGCTGTGGGAGCAGCAGGGTCGGCCGCTCACGGGCGATGCCACCAAGGTGGCGCCGGGGTCGGGCTACCAGGCCAAGGAGCCGAACGCCGACATCCGCGCGAAGCGCGACCAGGTGCTGAGCACCTACGTTGGCGCGCCGGAGGGCACCGCGATGGTCGACGTGCGCTCGCCCGCCGAGTTCGCTGGCGAGCTCGTCGCGCCGCCGCACCTGCCGCAGGAGGCGGCGCAGGTCGCCGGCCACATTCCCGGTGCCGCCAACGTGCCATGGGCCTCGGCCGTCAACCCTGACACCGGCGCCTTTCTGCCCGCCGGCGAGCTGGCGACCATCTATTCGGCCAAGGGCGTCAGCGGCGACAAGGACGTGGTGGCCTACTGCCGGATCGGCGAGCGCAGCGCCCACACCTGGTTCGTGCTGCACGAGATCCTGGGGTACGACAAGGTGCGCAACTACGACGGGTCGTGGACCGAGTACGGCTCCCTGATCGACGTCCCCGTCGAGCGCTGACCAAGGCAGACGCCCGCGCGCCGCACCCAACCGCCGATTGGGGCTGGACGTCTGGCGTCTAGCGGGACCGTCGCTGCGTGAAGTTCGGGTTGTTGTCGAACAGCTGCACGTCGCGGACCTCCAGGGGCATGCGCCAAGCCTGGCTTTCCACATTGACCCCGGCGCGGGCGCTGCCGGTGATGCTGCTGTCGACGATCGAACCCCTCGAGTGGTCCGTGAACTCGACACCGATGCCCGGGTTGGGCTCACCGGCGCCGGCGGTGTTCTTGCGGAAGCCCGAGGCGTTGACCTGGCTGTCGCTGATCGACACCTTCGAGCGGTTCCTGGCGCGGATGCCGTAGTTGAGGTTGTTCTCGGAGATGACCTGGTCAAGGTGCAGGTGTGAGAAGCCGCGGGCCTGGACCCCGTCGGTCCAGTTGCGGGTCACGATGTTTCGCACGGTCACCCGGCAACGGCGGCAGCCGTCGACGATGATGCCCGGGCTCTGCTGACGGGCGGTGCTGCCGGGGTCACCTTGGACCACGGCGTCGATGTTGGCGCTGACGCCGGGAGCGGCCTCCAGCGTGACATTGGCCCGTTGCACCGGGTTGATGGTGACGACTTCACCGTAGGTGCCGTTGGCCACGATGGTGACGCGACCGTTCTGCGCCACGGCGGTCAGCGCGGCGTTGATGGTGCCGAAGTTGTTGTCACCGTCGTTGTCCTCGGCCATGCCAATCCTGCCGTCGCCGTCGTAGTCACCGCAGGTGCCCGGCTCGACCGGTGACTGACGCAGGCCAGTGGCGGTGTCGCCCATCCCGGGCCCGAAGCAGTTTCCTTCGACGAAGACCGGGTGGTTGGCCCACGCTGGCGGGGCGATGACCAACACGGAGGCGGCCATTGCCACCGCCAGTGCGGCTCGGACGCGGACGCTTGTCCGCAATGCCGTGGTGCTCATGTCCGTCCTTATCTCGATTCGGTCGAGCCCTGTGCTCGGCCGGAAGTGGATGCGCCTACTGCCGGCCGGGTGACGAGGTCCGCATCCGATTCCCGTCGCCACCTTGCTGCTGCCGCCGGCCACACCAATGCCGTCAACCTCCGGCCTGTCGCGACACCGCGGAGCGCCGCTCCAGCCGTCTGCCGTCACC
>JALZLC010000330.1 GCA_030858885.1 Actinomycetota bacterium | reverse complement strand
AAGGGCCTGCAGCGCGAAGGCAAGACCGACCGCGCGAGCGGCAAGGCCAAGCAAGGCATTGACAAGGTCAAGGACGCCCTCAAGCGGAAGAACCGCTAACGCCGCTTCGTACGAGGCCGTGCCGCAGAGACGTTGCACGTTGCGCTCGCGGCATGGCCGACCATGACGCAGCTCGGGTCGGACAGCGCGGCGTCAACGCCGCCACCGCCATTGGCCGTCAGGCGTCGATGTTGTCGGCGTAGACGGCGTTGGCCTCGATCCACTCGCGGCGGTCGGCGGCGGACTCGCCCATCAGCAGACTCATTACTCGATCCGCGCGGGATGCGGTGTCGACCGTCACCCGCAACAATGTGCGCCGGGCGGGGTCCATCGTGGTGGCCCACAGCTGCTCAGGATCCATCTCGCCGAGGCCCTTGAAGCGGCTGATGTCGACGCCGGACTGTCCCTTGAACCCTGTCCGCAGCAGGCGGTCGCGCTCGCGGTCGTTCATGGCATAGGCGGTCTTGGTGCCCTTGCGCAGCTGGTACAGCGGCGGCTGGGCGATGTACAGGTGCCCACCGTCGACCAGCTTGGGCATCAGCCGGTAGAAGAACGTGAGCAGCAGCGTGGTGATGTGCTCGCCGTCAACGTCGGCGTCGCTGAGGATGGCGACCGTGTGGTAGCGCAGCCGGCTGTAGTCGAAGTCGTCGCCGACGCCGGTGCCGATGGCCTTGATCAGGTTGCCGATCTCGGCGTTGCCCAGCACCCGCCGCAGCTGTGACTTCTCGACGTTGAGCACCTTGCCGCGCAGTGGCAGGATCGCCTGGGTGTGGCGGTCGCGGGCCAGCTTCGACGAGCCGCCGGCCGAGTCGCCCTCCACCACGTACAGCTCGCATTCCACCGGGTTGCGGCTCGAGCAGTCGGCGAGCTTGCCGGGCAGCCCCGCCGACGTGCCGTCGAGGATGCCTTTGCGGCGGGTCAGGTCGCGTGCCTGCCGGGCGGCCTCGCGGGCCTTGGCGGCCACCTTGGCCTTGCGCACGACCTTGCGGCCGAGGGTGGGGTTGGCGTCGAGCCACTCCGACAGCGCCTCGTTGACGCAACGCTCCACGAAGCGGCGCATCACCGCGCTGCCGAGCTTGCCCTTGGTCTGTCCCTCGAACTGGGGGTCGGGCATCTTGACCGAGATCACCGCGACCATGCCCTCGCGCAGGTCGTCACCGGTCAGGCGCGGGTCGCTTTTGGCAAAGACCTTGTTGGCCTCCCCCCAGCGGTTGACCGTGCCGGTGATGGCCTTGCGGAAGCCTTCCTCGTGGGCGCCGCCGTCGGGCGTGCGGATGATGTTGACGTAGCTGCGAAGCCGCTCGTCGAACCCGCCCGCCGACCAGTTCACGGCGATGTCGCAGGCCAGCATCTTGTGATGCTCGAACTCCTCGGCACGGGTGATGACCACCGCCCGCGACAGCAGCGGCTCGTCGTCGCCGAGCAACAGGGCCGCAAAGTCCGCGGTCCCCTTGCGGTAGGCGAACGTCTCCCGCGCCCCGGTGCGCTCGTCGGCGAAGTCGATGCGCAGGCCGGGGTTGAGCAGGCAGGTCTCGCGCAGGCGGGTGGCGATGCGCTGAGCGTCGAAGGTGGTGTCGTCAAAGACCGCCGGATCGGGCCAGAACCGCACCGTGGTCCCCGTGCGCTTGGCCCGGCCCACGACGGTCAGCGGCTTGGTCCGCTTGCCTCGCGCGAAGGCCATGGCGTGGCGTTTGCCGTCGCGCACCACCTCCACCTCGGTGCGTGCTGACAGCGCGTTGACGACCGACACGCCCACACCGTGCAACCCGCCGGACACTGCGTAGGCCTGTTGGTCGAACTTGCCGCCGGCGTGCAGCTTGGTCAGCACCACTTCCACGGCCGGCTTGCGCTCCTTGGCGTGGCGCTCCACCGGGATCCCGCGCCCGTCGTCGGTCACCTCCACTCCCCCGTCGGCCAGGACGGTGACCGTGATGCGCGAGGCGTGGCCCGCCAGATGCTCGTCGACGGCGTTGTCCACGACCTCCCACACCAGGTGGTGCAGGCCGCGCAGGTCGGTCGAGCCGACGTACATGCCCGGTCGCTTGCGGACGGCCTCAAGGCCTTCCAGGACGCTGATGGACTTGGCGGTGTAGGTCACGCACGGCTCTCGGGACGGACGGCGCGGGCGCGGCCATTGTGCCCGCAGGGGGCGCCGGCTCAGCGGAGGTCGGACCTGATTGGGCAGTACAGTGCCGCCGTGAGGCGCCCGCAGCTTTCCGCACACGACTTCGCCGAGTATCTCGCGGCCGTCTCCGCCGCACCGGACGTCGGCCAGGCGCTGTCCGAAGGCGCCCGCCGCGCCGCCGAGGCGGTTGGCGCCGAGGTCGCCGCGGTCGTCACCGGTGACGAAGTGGTCGCCTGTGTGGGCTACGCCAAGACGGTCCCGGTGCCCGACCTGGTGGCCGTCGCCACAACGGGACGGCGGCTGGTGCCGGTGCCAGGCGCCGGGAACTGCCCCGCGATCAGCGTGCCGCTCGACGACGCCTCACACAGCGCGCTCGTGATCGCCCGCTCCTGGGCGCCTCTGGCCCTGGAAGAGGTTGCCCTGCTGCATGGCATGGGCCGCGCGCTGATGGTGACCACCCGGATGCTGCGTTCGATGGCGTCGCTGCGGGAGCGCAACGAGCTCCTCGATCGCCTGTCGCGCATCCAGCGCTCCATCTCCCACGGGGCGCCACTGCAGGAGGTGCTCGACGCCATCACCCGCGGCGCCAGCGAGCTGTTGAGCGTGGAGGTCGTCGGCGTCCGGCTCGTCAGCCCCGATGATCCCGGCACCCTGCTGCTCGCGTCCTCCCAGGGCATCCGCCCCGACCTCATCGAGAAGATCCGGCGAGGCCCGATCGGCGAGGGAGCCGGGGGCCAGGCGATCGCCGAGGACCGACTGGTCATCATCGATGGCTACGCCGAGGACAGCAAAGGGCTGCCGGCGTTCCGCGAGGACGGCTTGCAGACGGCGATGGCGGTACCGGTGCACGAGCACGGCCGGGTGGTGGGCTCGATGACCGTCGCCTCCTACGAGCGCGGCCGCCGCTACAGCGGGATGGAGCAGTCGGCTCTGCTGGCACTCAGCGAGCACGCGAGCCTGGCCCTGACCGACGCCAGAACCGTCCAGGCGATGCGCGACGCGCAGCAGACCGAAGACCTGTTCCTGGCGATGGTCTCCCACGAGCTCAAGACCCCCTTGACCGTCATCATGGCCAGCGTGCGCACGCTGGAAAAGCGTGGCCAGCACCTGGATGAAGACCGCCGTCGCGAGATGCTCCAGATCGCCTACCGTCGCGGGCGCGAGCTCGAACGGCTGATCGACGGGCTGCTGCAGGGGGCTCGCGCGGAGCTGTCGACCAAGGCCGAGCGGGTATTCCTGCCCGACCTCATCCACGAGACCGTGGCTGCCATCGACGGCGGCCGTGTCCGGATCGAAGCTAATCCTCCGGCCCGCCTGTGGACGGACGCCAACGCCGTGCAGGTGGTGTTGGCCAACCTGTTGGACAACGCCCTGGCGCACTCACCCACTGGCTCGCCGGTCACGGTCGAGGCCGGTGTCGACGACGACATCCTGACCCTGACGGTCACCAACGAGGGCTTCCTGCCCGACGACCTGGAACCCGCTGAGCTCTTCGGCCCCTTCCAGCGCGGCTCGCGTGCTCGCAGCTCGGGTGTCGGCCTGGGGCTGTCGGTGGGCGCTCGCCTCGCCGAGTCGCTGGGCGGCACGCTGCAGGCGGTCGGGTCCGAGGGACGCGTCGCCTTCAGCCTGCGGGTTCCGTGCGCCGCTGCTTGACGCGGGCACCGAGCCGGTTACCGATCAGAAAGTCCTCGACCACCCGCGAGTAGCGCTTGGGATTGATGTTGTACGCCTGCACGTGACCGGCATCCGCAACCCGCTCGTAGGTGACCAGGTCGGGGCGCGCGGCGGCGAACGCGTCGGAGGTCGACACGGGCACGGTGGTGTCGGCGGTGCCGTGGAACAGCAGGATCGGCACGTCAAAGTCCTCGGCCGACTCGATCTGGTCGAGGTCGTCGAAGTCGATCCCGCCGCGCAGCTCCGAGGTGAACATGCCCAGGGGCACGATCATCCGTGGCACCCCCCGGTCGTCCGCGGCCAGGCCAAGCACCGGTCCCCAGTCCAGCACCGGCGCATCGAGGATCACGCCTTTGATGAGGTCGGCCCGCTGGGAACGGCGCAAGAAGGTGGTGACCACTTGGGCACCCATGGAGTAGCCGACCAGCACGATGCGTCGCGCCCCCAAGGCGCGGACGTAGTCAACCGCTGCGTCCAGGTCGGCCCATTCGGTGGCGCCCAGCCCGTACAGGCCGTTGGGTGCCGCCGGCGCACCCTCGTCGTTGCGGTAACTGGTGCACAGCGAAGACAGGCCGGCCTCGTGCAGGGTCGACAGCATTCGGAAGCACTCGTTGCGCTGAGCCCCTCGGCCGTGGACCAGCACCGCCCAGTCCCGCCCGCTCCTCGCCGGGGTCGCCAGCCAGGCGGGATAACGGCCCAGGGGGCCTGGCACGCTGACCTCGTTGACCGGAAAGTCCAGCCCGGTCGCCACCCCGTCCTCCGGGGACGCGTAGCTGTCAATCCGAGCGTCCTGACCCGCCCGTGGCCGCCCGTCCAGCGGGGTGTAGCGCCGGGTGACCGTGCCATCGCCCTCGCCCAGGACGGTCCCGACCAGGCCGTAGCCCGACCGAAAGTCCAGGCCCCACAGGCCCGAGCGCCGAGCTTGCTCGGTGGCCTCGAGGGTGACGCGGTTCCCCGCGACGGCTTCGACCCGCGTTTCGAACACCGGCTTGTCGGGGGCCTCGGGGATCAGGATCTCCCCGGAGTAGTACCAGCCGCCCCACGCGACGGCGGCAAGGACCACCACCACGGCAATCGCCAGCAGCCGCCGCAACCAGCGCGCCACCTCAGGCACCCGCCAGGAACGCCGCCAGTGCGGCCCGCGCGGCCACCAAGTTCGCCTCCGGCGCGTACTCGCCCGCCTGGTGCGCCTGGGCCGTCAGCCCTGGGCCGTAGTTCAACGCCGGGACTCCCAGCTGGCTGAAGCGGGCCACGTCGGTCCAGGCCTGCTTTGGTTGCACGGTGGCGTCGACGGCGTCGCAGAAGTCGGCGACCAGTCCGGTATTGCGTCGAGGGCGTCCGGCGGCGGCGTGGTCGACGACGGTCACGGCCGCGCGGTCCGAGACCAGCTCATTCACGCGGGCCTCGGCGGCGGCGGTGGTCTTGTCCGGGGCGTAGCGGTAGTTGAGGTTGATCGTGAAGCGGTCCGGCACGACGTTGCGGGCGTTGTCGGTCCACGCGGCGGTGGCGGTGAAGACTTCACGGTAGGTCAGTCCGTCGACGTCGACGTCGTGCGGCGGTCGACGGTGCAGCTCACCGAGAAAGTCGCCGGCCTTGGTCAGCGCGTTCTCGCCCTGCCATGGCCGGGCCGAATGCGCGGCCCGCCCGAGGAAGCTGACCTCGGCGTGCAGCGCGCCCATGCAGCCCAGCTGCACGGTGAGGTCGGTTGGCTCCAGCACCACCGCGAGCGCCGCCTCGGCGAGGTCTGGCATCGCCGTCAGCACGGCGCCCAGCTCATTGCCCTCGTGCGGCCCCTCCTCCCCCGCATAGGCGACGAGCACCAGGTCGTATGGCCCGGCGCGCAGCGCGGAAGTCTCGAAGCAATCCATCGCCACGGCCAGGCCGGACTTCATGTCACTGGCGCCCCGGCCGAGGATGCGGTCGCCGTCACGGCGGGGATCCCGGTCGGCGTCGGTCGGCGGGACCACATCGGTGTGTCCGACCAGCAGCACCACCGGCCGCCCGTCGTCGCTGCCGCCGACCACCACCGAGTTGCCGGCCCGGCGGACGCGCTGGCCGGCGTAGCGGTGCTCCAGCCAGTCGGCGACCGGTCCCTCCTCGCCGGTCAACGACGGCAGGGCGAGCAGGTCCAGCAGCAGGTCTCCTAGCGCCGTGGCCGCCATCTGTCGCGCCGACCTCAGACGGCCACGTCGTGTTCGCGCAACGCGTCGTTGAGCGACACCTTGACGTCGGTGGCCTGCGACCGGTACCCGATGATGAGTGCGCAGCTGACCTGATAGGTGCCAGCGGGGAACTGCTTCGACCGGGTCCCCTGCACCACGATGGCTCGACTTGGCACCCGACCCTTGTACGTCACTGGCTGGGAGCCGGTGACGTCGATGATCGGGATGGAACCGGTCAATCGGACGCCGGCGCCGAGCACCGCGCCGCGCTCCACGATCACCCCCTCGGTGACGATGCACCGCGAGCCGATGAAGGCGTCGTCCTCCACGATCACCGGGCGCGCCCCCGGCGGCTCCAGCACGCCCCCGATCCCAACCCCGCCGGCGAGGTGCACGTTCCGCCCGATCTGCGCGCAGGAGCCGACGGTGGCCCAGGTGTCCACCATCGTGCCGCTGCCCACCCAGGCGCCGACGTTGACGTAGCACGGCATCAGCACCGCTCCGCGCTCGACGAAGGCGCCATGACGGACCACCGCCGGCGGCACAACCCGCACCCCCGCCTCCGCGTAGCCGCGCTTGAGTGGGATCTTGTCGTGGTACTCGAACGGCCCCACCTCGGTGGTGGTCATTCTGCGCTGGCGGAACGACAGCAGGATCGCGAGTTTCGGCCATTCGTTGACCTGCCAGTCCGAAGCGAGCGCACCGCGGCCCCCGTCGATCTTCTCGGCGACGCGGACCTCGCCGCGGTCCAGCAAGTCAAGCGTGGCGTCGACGGCGGCGCGGGCCTCGGCCCCATCCCAAGTTCCGTCGGCATAGGCCCCGTCGATGACCTCGCGCAGGCGGTCGATGTCGCTGATGATGGTCCTCCCGGTCCGTGTCTTGGCTCAAGCGCCCGGAAGCGCTCCGTCGGCGATGGCCTGGCGCCAGATCGCCACCGCTTCTCGGCAACCCTGTATGGACGGCACCAGCGCCAGCCGCATCCATCCCTTGCCGGTAGCGCCGAACGCACGCCCGGGCGAGGCGATGATCCGGTAGCGCAACAGCGCGTCGGCGTAGGCGGCGTCGTCACCGCCCGGCGCGGCGAACCACAGGTAGAAGGTGGCGTTGCTGCCCCCGACCCGGATGCCGGCCTCGGCGAGGAACTCCAGCACGACGGCGCGCTTGGCGTTGAACAGCGCCCTGCGCTGCGCGGCGTGCTCGTCCTGCGACCAAGCGGCCATGGCGGCGCGTTGCATCGCTTCGGGGCTGGCGGTGCCGATGTTGGGTCGCAGCAGCCGCTGTGCGGCGATGAGCTCGGCGTCGCCCACCAACGCGCCGCAGCGGTAGCCCGTCATCCCCGAGCGCTTCGACAGCGAGAACGCCACCAGCAGACCCTGGAGGTCACTGGCGCCGTCATCGGTCGCGGCCGCCTGCAGCAGCGACGGCGGGGGCTCGTCACCGTCGGGGTAGATGTCGGCATAGCACTCGTCGCTGCACAGCACGAACTCGTACTCGCGCGCGGTCGCCAGCGCCCGGCGGTGATAGTCCAGGTCAACCGTGGCACCGGTCGGATTGTGCGGGTAGTTCGTCCAGGCGATGCAGGCTGACCGCAGCCGCTCCGGCGCCAGCTCGTCGAGGTCCAACCGCCAATCGTGCTCCGCCACCAAGGCGACGGGATCGGAAGTCCCCCCGGCGAACAACTGTCCGCGCTCGTAGATCGGATAGCCGGGATCACCCCACACGACGGCGCGCCGGTCGCCGTGCGGGTCGACGATGGCCAACGGCAGGTGAAACACGGCCTCCTTGGAGCCCGCCGTTGGCAGCACCTGCGTGTCGGGGTCGACCTGCACGCCGAAACGACGGGCCACCCAACCCGCGATGTTGTGCCGCAGCTCCGGCAGCCCTCCAGCGGTGGGATATTGGCTGCTGGCCGGGTTCCCGTGGATCAGTGCCTGGCGGATGAACTCGGGCGTTGGCTCGACGGGATCGCCGATGGAGAAGTCGTGCACCGGCTCGGGTTCGGCCCGCAGCGCCCTGGCCAGGTCCTGGAACGCGGCCAGCGGGTAGCCGCCGAGGCGGCCCAGCAGCGGATTGGAGGGTAGCGGCATCGACGGCAGCCTAGCGGCGGGTTCCAGAGGTAAAGCGCAGGCAAAAGTTGTGCGAACCGCCACCGTATCGCGCCGTTTGCCGCGAATTTCGGGCAGATGACCCCCGGGGCCGGGAACGATTCGGGACCAACTGGTGTTGGGTATGTATGTGAACAGAAGCACAAGCCTGAGGGAGGGTAGGTCCGCAATGATGAACGTGCCGGAGGACCTCCTCGATCTGTACTTCAGCGAGCTGGGTAAGGTCCGGTTGCTGACGGCTGCCGACGAGGTGCGCCTGGCCAAGACGATCGAGGCCGGTCGTGAGGCGCAAGAAATGCTGGACGCCGGGGGGACTGGCGACCGTGATGAACTCGCGCGCCTGGCTCGCGAGGGTCAGATGGCGTTCGACCACTTCGTGGCCGCCAACCTGCGCTTGGTCGTGAGTGTTGCCGCGCAGTTTTCCAAGCGGTCGACCCTCGACCTCGGCGAGTTGATCCAGGAGGGCAACCTCGGCTTGCTGCGGGCCGTGGAGAAGTTCGACTGGCGACGCGGGTACAAGTTCTCCACCTATGCGACCTGGTGGATCCGCCAGGCCATTCAGCGTGGCGTTGCCGGCAG
>JALZLC010000343.1 GCA_030858885.1 Actinomycetota bacterium | reverse complement strand
GCGCTGCGCGCGGCGGTGCCCGTGCTGACCGGCCAGCCGCTGGCCTTCCGGTCACTGTTCGCGCTGTCGGCCCTGCCGCTGCTCTGCCTGCCGCTGGCGGCCCGTTTCCTGGAGGAGCCCGACCGGTTCACGCGGCTGCGCGCGACGGCACGCAGCAGCCGGCTGGGGCTGGGGGCGGTGCACCGCGAGCTGCGAGCGCGCTTGGGGTTGCTGTGCCTGCTGGCGTTCGCGGCGACGTTCGTGACGGGCCCGGTCAACGGCTATGTCTTCGCCTATGCCGAGAACGTTCTCGGCGTCTCGCCGACGATCACCTTCTTCATCGTGCTCGCCGCGGCGCCATTGGGCCTGCTCGGGCTGCTGGCGGGCCGCTGGACGGCCGACGCGTGGGGCCGGCGTACCACCTGCGTGGCGATGCACGTCGTGGTGGGTCTGGCCGGCATTGCGGCCTACACGGGCGGCCTCCCACTGGCGATCGGCGGGTACCTCGCCGGCCTTGTCGCCGGTTCCGCCTACGCCCCAGCCATCGGCGCCCTGTCGGCCGAGATCTTTCCCACCGAGGAACGGGCGACCGCCGCCGGATGGCTGACCGCCGCCGGCGCGCTCGGGGCGGTGGCGGGCCTGGCGGCCTTCGGCGTCGCGGCCGACGCCTTCGCCAGCTTCGCGCCGGCGGCCGTGCTGGTCAGCCTGCCCGTAGCTCTTACGGCCCCCGCCTACCTGTGGCTGCCCGAGACGCGGGGGCTGGAGCTGGAGGAGTCGGCGCCCGACGCCCGCTGAGCGCCCGATGGCCGGGCAGGCTGCGTGGTAGACCTTGGCCATGCCCAACCCCCCAGGTCCACCGGGCACGCCAGTCGTCGTGGGCCTGGACCTGGGAACCACGACCGCCAAAGCGGTGGCTTACGACGAGCAGTCCCGCGTGTGGGCCGACGCGGCTCGCGAGTACCCGCTGCACACGCCGCGACCCGGCTACGCCGAGCAGGATCCAGGCACCGTCTGCGACGCGGGGCTGGACGTGCTGGCCACCGCGGTCGCACAGGCCCGCTCCGCGGGCGCGGCGCTCCGTGGCGTCGCCTTGTCGGCCGCGATGCACAGCCTGCTGGCACTCGACGACGACGGTGCGCCACTGACGCCGGCGCTGACCTATGCCGATTCCCGGGCGGCGGCGGTGGCCACGCGCCTGCGCGGCGACCCGGCTGGCATCGAGATCTTCCGGCGCACCGGCACGCCGCTGCACCCGATGTCGCCGCTGACCAAGCTGCTGTGGTTCCGCACCCACGACCGCGACACCTTCGACCGGGCAGCCTCCTGGGTGTCGCTGAAAGAGCTGCTGCTGCGGCGGCTGTGCGGCGAGACCGTCGTCGACCACTCGGTGGCATCGGCCAGCGGCCTGTTCAACCTCCGCCAGCGGCGCTGGGACGCCGGCGCCCTGCGGCTGGCCGCCGTCGATGCGCAACAACTGTCACGGCCCGTGGAGACCGACACCGTCCTGGCGGGCGTGGACCCCGCCGAGGCCCGCCGCCTCGGCCTGCCCGCCGACCTGCGCGTTGTGGTTGGCGCCGCCGACGGCTGCCTGGCCAACCTTGGCGCCGGCGCGACCGCCGAAGGGATCGCCGCGTGCACCATCGGCACCAGCGGCGCCGTGCGGGTCGCGGCCACTACGCCCGGCACCGATCCCCAGGGACGCTTGTTCACCTATGCACTGACCGACGACCGCTGGATCGTGGGTGGACCAGTCAGCAACGGCGGACTGGTGCTGCGCTGGCTGCGAGACGCGCTACTGACCGATCTGGCCGCTGCCGCTCGCGATGCCGGCGAGGATCCTTACGAGCGCATGACCGCGATGGCCGCCCAGGTCCCCGCGGGCAGCGAAGGACTGCTGTTCCTGCCTTACCTGACCGGCGAGCGCGCCCCGGACTGGAACGCGTCGACCCGCGGGGCACTGCTCGGGCTGACGCTGCGCCACGGGCGCGGCCACCTGATCCGTTCGGCGATGGAGGGCGTCTTGCTGCAGCTGCGCGCCGTGGTGGAGGCGATGGCGGCCTTGCGTATCAGTCCCTCGGCGTTCCACGCCACCGGTGGCTTCACCCACTCCCCGCTGTGGCTGCAAATGATGGCCGACGTCTTCCGCCGCGAGATCGGCGTTCCCGCCCGCGCCGAGGGCACCGCGCTCGGCGCCGCGCTGCTGGGAATGGTGGCGCTGGGAACCTTCGCCGACATCGACGAGGCCGCGGCCACGGTGACGGTGCGCGAGCGCCGGCGCCCCGACGCCGACACCGCCGACGTCTACGACGCCGTCTTCGACGCCTTTCGCGCCAGCTCCGCGCACCGTGGTCTCTGACGGCACACGGCCACGGCGGCCGCAGCGACCCGTTAGGCTCGCCGACCCATGAGCAGGAGCCCATGAGCAGGAGAGCCCATCAGCAGGAGCCCATGAGCAGCAGCGAGGCGGTCACGGCCGAACCCGTCGTGGCCGCGCGAGCGCTCACCCGCTGCTACGGCGAGCAGGTGGCCGTCGACGACGTCGACCTTGAGGTGGCGGCAGGGACCATCTTCGGGTTCATCGGCCCGAGCGGCTCGGGCAAAACCACCACGGTTCGCCTGCTCACCGGCATCGAAGGCCCGTCCAGCGGCGAGGTCCGTGTCTTTGGCATGCCACCGACGTCGTTCACGGCCCGCGACCGCGCCCGCATCGGCTACATGCCACAGCTGGCCTCGCTGTACCCCCACCTGTCGCTGCACGAGAACCTGACCTTCGTCGCCTCGCTGTACGGGGTGCCGCTGCGCCGGCAACGGCGCTTGACCAAGGTGTTGGACTTCGTCGAACTGACCTCGCATCGCGGCAAGCTGCTGCGCGACGTGTCAGGAGGGATGCAGCGGCGCCTGTCGCTGGCCGCCACCCTGCTGCACGAACCCGACCTGATCTTTCTGGACGAGCCGACCGCCGGCATCGACCCGGTGCTGCGCCGCAAGTTCTGGGAACACTTCACCGACCTCAAGGCGCAGGGCAAGACCGTGTTCATGACCACCCAGTACGTCGGCGAGTCGGCCGACTGCGACGAGGTAGGCGTGCTGGTCGACGGCCGCCTGATCGCCCGGGACACTCCCGACGCGCTGCGGCGAACCGCCTTCGGCGGCGACCTGGTCGACGTCGTGGCGGCCGAAGCGCTGGGCGACCCGCTGGTTGGCCGCATCCGGTCGCTGCGCGGGATGCTGGCGGCGCGGCGCACCCGCACCGACGGGCGGGGGCTGCGGCTGGTCGTCGCCGACGCCGACGACGCCACCGTCTGGCTGCAGGACTGGTTCGACGAGCACGACGTACCGCTGGTGTCGCTGCGCCACCACGTGCCGACCTTCGACGACGTGTTCGTCAAGCTCATCGAGGAGCCCCGCGATCATGCCTGACGTCGCAAGGTCGGCCATCCGGATCCTGGCGTTCGTGCGCAAAGAGCTCGTCGAGATCATCCGCCAGCCACGCCTGGTCGCGACGCTGGTGCTGGGGCCCTTCTTGATCTTGCTGCTGTTCGGAGCCGGCCTGCGCGACGAGGACCCGCCCGTTCAGGCGGCGATCGTCGCGCCGGAGGGGGGCCGGCTGACCGCGCTGGCCCAACGCTTTGCCGACAGCAACAGCCGCCGGCTGAACATTACCGACATCAGCGACGACGAGCAGGCTGCGCTGGAGCAGTTGCGCCGCGGCGAGCTCGACATCGTGGTGGTCTTCCCCGACAACCCCACCGGAAGCGTCCGCCAGGGCAAGCAGGCCGTCATCACCCTGTACCACAACTACATCGACCCGATCGAGACCAGAGCGGTCGAGATCTCCACGGAGCAGGCCGCCGAGGCGATCAACGAGCAGGTCTCGCGAGCCCTCGTCGTCGAGGCGCAGCAGCTGGCCACCGACGTGCAGGAGCGGGTCGGATCGGCGCAGGACCGTGTCGTGGCCTTCCGCCAGGCGGCCGCCGCCGGCGACGCCGCCGAGGCGACTGCCCAGCTGGAGCTGTTGGATGCCGACCTGTCGGCCGTGCGCTCGGGGCTGGGGATCACCGCGGGGGCGCTGCAGCGCCTTGACCGTCAGGTGGGCACCGAGGGTGCTCGACGGCCGGCGGCGTTGCGGCTGTTCGCCGAGGCCACGCAGGGCGCGCAGGGACTGGCCGCCGCTCCGACCGCTGCTGTTCCCGTGGCCGCGCTCGAGGAGCTGACCGCCGACCTCGACCGGCTGGCGGTGGCCGTGGCGGCGTTGCGCGCCCTGCCCGCTGACGTGATCGTCAGTCCGTTCGCGGGCGTCGCGCGACGGGTGGCCGGCATCGACATCGGGCTGACCGGCTTCTACGCCCCCGCCGTCGTGGTGCTGCTGTTGCAGCACCTCGTTGTCACCTTCATCGGCTTGTCCACCGTGCGCGAGGAGCAGCTTGGTACCACCGAGCTGTTCCGGGTCTCGCCCCTGTCGACCGGTGAACTGCTGGCAGGCAAATTCTTGGCCTACCTGCTGCTCGGCAGCGGCGTGTCGGCGGTGCTCATCCTGTTGCTGGTCACCGGGTTGGGTGTGCCGATGCTGGGCTCGTGGTGGCTGCTGGCCTGCAGCGTGGTGGCGGTGCTGTCGGCGTCGATTGGGCTGGGCTTCGTGATCGCGCTGCTGTCGGGCAGTGACAGCCAGGCGGTGCAGTACGCGATGTTGGCGCTGCTGGCCAGCATCTTCTTCGGCGGGTTCATCCTCAGCTCGCAGCGCTTCGTGCCGGCGCTGGACGCCCTGGCCCACGTGCTGCCGGCCACCTACGGGATCGCGATGCTGCGCGGCGAGATGCTGCGGGGCAGCGCCGCGCCCGTGTACCTGCTCGGAACGCTGGCGGGGATGACGGTCGCGTTGCTCGGTATCGCGTGGTTGCTGCTGTCACGCCGGCTGCGGCGGGGTTGACGCGCGGGCTCAGGCGCCAACCCGCACGACGGCGCGGCCTTGCATCGCGCCCTTGCCGATCTTGTCCAGGGTTGCGAGCAGCTCGTCGCCGAGGCCGTCGACCTGCACGGCGATCGACTCATCGAGACCGCGGGGGCGCAGGTCGCCGGCGAGGCGGTGCCAGATCGCCATCCGCAGCTCGTGGGGACAGTGCACGGAATCGATGCCCAGCAGCGACACGCCGCGAAGGATCAGCGGGAACACCGTCGTCTGCAAGGTCGGACCGCCGGTGTTGCCAGTGACCGCGACCGCCGCGGCGACGTCCAGTGACCGCACCACACCGGCCAGCGTCTGCCCGCCGACGCAGTCCACGGCACCAGCCCACCGCGGCCGTGCCAGCGGCTTGCTGTCGTCGCCGATGACCGCCGCACGGTCGACGACCTCGCTGGCGCCGAGGTTGCGCAACCACTCGGCCGACTCGGGCTTGCCGCTACTGGCCACGACCTCGTAGCCGAGCTCCGCGAGGATGCCAACGGCGGTGCTGCCGACCCCGCCGGTGGCCCCCGTGACCAGCACCGGGCCGGTGCCCGGCCGCAGCCCGTGGTGTTCCAGGCGCTGCACCGACAGGCCGGCGGTGAACCCGGCCGTGCCAAGGGCCATGGCCTGGCGAGGGCTGAGCCCGTCGGGCAGCGGTACCACCCAGTCGGCCGGCACGCGTGCGTACTCGGCGAAACCGCCGTGGTGGGCCACACCCAGGTCGTAGCCGTGGACCAGGACCTGGTCGCCGGGAGCCACACCGCCGGCCTCGCCGGCGACCACCTCACCCGCCAGGTCGATGCCCGGCACCAGCGGGCTGATCGCGGCGACCCTGCCCTTGGGCTGCACCGCCAGGGCGTCTTTGTAGTTGACCGAGGACCAGCCAATTCGGATGGTGACGTCGCCGTCGGGCAGGTCGGACTCCTCGAGGTCGCGGACACCGACGTCGACGGCGTCGTCACGCTTCTCGACGACCAGGGCGCGGAAGCGGTCGGGCAGGACGGTCATTGGGCTGCATCCTTGCGTGGGGAACCTGTCCTCAAGTAGCGAAGCGGTAGGACGCTACGTTCGCAGCAGGCTAGTGCGCCGCCTGGTGCATCATCGCCTCCATGCGTCCCATTACCACCGGCCAGCTGTAGTAGCGGGCCACGAATGCCCGGCCGCGCTCCCCCATCAGCGCCGCCTCGAAGGGGTCGGACAGGATATCGGCGACGGCAGTGGCGACCCCCTCGACGTCGGTGCCGTCCACCACGTGCCCCGTCTGCCCGTCGACGACCGCCTCGGGGGCGCCGCCGGAGCGCCCGGCGACCACCGGGGTGCCGCAGGCCTGCGCCTCCAAGTACACGATCCCCAGTCCCTCCACGTCCAGCCCTCCCAGCCGCGTGCGGCACGGCATGGCGAAGACGTCGGCGGCGGCGTGGTAGGCGGGTAGGTCGGCCCAGGCCACCTCACCCGCGAAGGTGACGGACGCGGCCAGGCCGAGGTCGGCGCTGCGGCGCTGCAGCGCCTCCCGCCGTGGCCCGGTGCCGACGATGAGCAGGTGGGCGTCGGGCACTCGCTGCAGCACGTGCCGCCATCCCTCGATCAGCACGTCCTGACCCTTGCGGGTCACCAGCCGCGAGATGCAGGCTGCCAGCGGTTGCCTGCTGCCCAGCCCGTGACGGGCGCGGATCTTCGCCCCGTCGGCACCGGGGTGAAAGGCGGCCAGGTCCACGCCGGGCGGTAACTGGTGCAAGACCGTGGGGGCGCGGACCCAGGGCGCGATCGCCGCGCGGGTGAAGGCGCTGAGGATGCCCAGACCCTTCAGTCCGCGGGTCGCCCTGCGGATCAGCGGACCGAGCCCGGCCCGCGCCATCCCTGCTTCGTGCCCGTGGCTCAGCGCCACGCAGGGCAGGTCGAGGTGGACCGCGAGCTCTGCGAGCGGCCAGGCGGCCCCGAATACCACCAACTCGGCGCCGTAGTGGTGGGCCGCACCGCGGACCCGGCGCAGCAGCTTCGGCCCTGGCAGCAGGGGACGGCGGGCGATCCGGCTGACTTCGTAGGGCAGCATCGCGTCGTGGGCCGGGCCGCCTGGTTGCTGGGAGGCCAGCACCCAAGTGGTGGCCGGGTCCGAACTCGCCAGCAGGTTGCCGAGGAACTGTTCGATGCCCCCGCTGCGTGGCGGCAGGTCGTTGGTGACCCACAGGGCTCTGGTCAAGGCGGCCGACGAGCACTCACGGGGGTTGGCCGAGCCGGTGCTCCATCCCGAGGGAGTCGTCCGTGGCCAGCCGAGCCGGTGCTCCATCCCGAGGGAGTCATCCGTGGCCGGCCCAGCCGTCGTCCGTCTCGGAGGGATTCATTACAGGCCACTGTTCCCCCATGGCCAGTCGCGCCAACGCCGACGGGTGCGTGGCCCACAGCGCCGTCACCCAGGCGGGCGGTTGTGGCTGGGACAGGTTGGACTCGGTGAGGCCGATCTGCAGCCGCCGGAACGCGGCCGGGTCCTGGGTCAGCTCCAGGGCCGCCAGGTCGGCGGCCGCCTCGGCCCTGCGGCTCACCGCCGCCTGTAGCGGCGCGGTGGCGACGTTGGCGACTACCGCCACGGCGAGCAGCACTGCCGCGGCGCGCGGGTCGCCGATCGCTCGCTGGCGGCCCCGGCGGACGCGGACCGTGGCCACGGCGGCCAGCAGGTAGGCCAGCGCCACGACGCCTGCCGCCGCGAACAGCCCTCCCCGTAACAGGTCAGCGTTGCGCGCATGACCGAGCTCGTGGGCCAGGACCTGACCGACCTCGGCGGGCGGGCGCTGGTCGACCAGCGTGTCGTACAGCACGATGCGGCGGGTGGTGCCCAGCCCGGACACGTAGGCATTCTGACGGGTCGTGCGGCGGCCGGCGTCGGCGACCACCACTGTCGCGCCGGCGCGCCCGGCGCGATCGAGGACTTGCTCAACCTCGTCGCGAACGGGCCCCGGTGGCAAGGGCGTGGTGGTGAACTGCAGCGGTTCGAGCACCAACGGGGCGACGAAGGTCAGGGCGACCGTCAGTACAGCGGCCGCGATGCCGGCGACCGCCGGCCAGACCCGTGGCAGCCGCCGCGCCAAGGCGTAGGCGCCAGCGGAGAGCGCGGCCACGCCGAGCCATACCGGACCGGTCGTGGCCAACCAGTCCGTCGCCCAGCGCCCAAGCCCCCCGGTACGCAGGCCGTAGGCGCCATCGTGGACGTAGCCGACCCACAACAGCAACGGCAGCAGCAACAGGTCGGTGGCGATGACGGTGGCCGTCACCACCGCCGTGGCGGCTCGCACGGGTCGGCTTGGGCCGACCTTGGCGATGATGCGGTCGGTGGCACGCTTGCCCGCCGGTGTGGCGGCCGCCGCCACGACCACCCCCACCCGCAGCAGCAGCGCAGCCACCCCGACCGCGTACACCGGTCCCCGGTAGGCGGCGGCGCGCGCGAGATAGGCGTCCTCGAAGAACGCCGATGCCGGCGGCAGCACGCCCAACGCGGGCGCCAGCGGTCGGACGATCTCGGCGGTGACCCCCACCACGACCACGGTCGCCGCGACCCCGTGCAGCGCCGCAAGCGCGGCGCGGCGCGGCGTCAAGGGCATGCGATCGATGCTAGCCGCGGGGTTCGCTCGGGCCGCTCGGGGCGGCGACGGCAGGCCTCAGCCGCAGAGGGCAGCGACCAGCTGGCTCCACCGGCCTGGGGGCGGCGACTTGGCGGCGGCGACCTGGCGGCGGCGACCAACGGGCTTACACACCGGGGCCCGGGATCGGCCAGCCTCACCCGCAGGGCGCGACTATAAGGGTTGGTCACGTTATCGTGACCAACCCCTATATCTGTCGGGCCGTGCGCCGCTCAGTCACCGGCCGCGCGGGGCAGGAACCGCGTGGCCGGCGCAAGACCGCCGTCTTGCAGTACCCGGATGGCCCGCTCCTCCTCGACGTCGAAGATCACCGCCCCCGCTGGCCGGTCCAGCAGCACGGTCACGATGCAGTCGTCACAGGTGTGAGTGTTACGCATCTCGCACTGGTCGCAGTCGATGAGCATGCGTCGCCTCCTTGCTCCGGCCTCTGCCTGACCGGGCATCCACCTGGCCTGGCCTGTCGATCCATCGCAGCGACAGTACGGCGAGGCTGTGACATCCACGGTGTAACGAACCTGGCCATCTTGTCCGGCCCCGGGCTGGCCTTCCCAGGCGGGTGCAGAACCGGACACCCATGTCCGCCAGCGCACCCGCTCGACTCGCGGAAGACCATCCGAGTGTGCGTGCAGGTCAGGCGACCGCTCGCAGGAACGCGTCGGACGGGATGACGTTGGCGCCGAGCGCCTCGCAGTCCTCGCGGACCTCGCGGTCGGAGCTGACCACGACCACGGGCTGGGCAGCGCCGAGTGACGAGACGATCTCCACGATCCGCTCGTCGGCGGTCTGATCGGAGGCGGTGAACACCACCTGCACGCCGCGCGTCGCGGCGGCGGCCATGGCCCGCTCGCGAACGCCGTCGAACACCACGACGACCCGCACGCCGTAACGGGCCACCATCCCGGCCGCCAACCTCGTCAGCCAGGCTCGCTGGTCGGCGAGCGCGGCCGTGCCCACACCTCGCGGGCTCAGCGTCACGTTGTAGCCGTCGAGCACAACCGTGAGACCGGCCACCTTCAGCAGAGTGTGGACGGCGTCCGGCTCGTCGCCCCGCAAGCCGAGGGGCAGGACGCAGGGCCGGCCAAGCGTGGCCGCTCGGACCGTGCGGGGCACCGCGCCGCCTCCGCTCCTGGCACCCGGTTCGCCAGTGCCGCGCTCGAGCGGTGTCAACTTGGCACCGGCGACCGCCTCCCGCAGCGTGTGCTGGCCGCCAGCGTCCGGCCTCCCCGGCGCGAGCTGGCCGCCGGCGCCCGGCCCCTGTGGCGGAGTGTCCCTGGACGCCGGAGTCGGCGCAGCGGTCATCTCCTGTAGCCGCTGTGCGCTGGCCGCCGCTTGGCGCTCGGCAGCTTCGGCACGGCGTCGCAACCGTGCGGTACGGTCCCGGAACTGACGGCGTTGCTGCTCCAACTCGCTATCCAGGCGGTCGCGGTCACCGCGCAAGGCCACCACCTCGTCGTGCAGCCGCTGCAGGTCCGCGTTGGCACTGCGCAGGCGGTGCTCGGCGGCGTCGGCACGCCGGCGGGCGGCATCACGATCCTGGCGTGCCGCCGACACAGCGGCACGACCGGCGCGGTCGGGTGTGAAGGAAGGAGCCGGAGGCGGCTGCTCGCCGGCGACGACTCCCTGCGCCGGTTGCTGGACGGTGGCGGCGGCGAGCGTCGCCACATCGCCGAAGCGCCGCCGGGCGGCGAGCCCGGCAACGGCGTCGGCCGCGGTGTACAGCGACGACAGACGAAGCGGGTCGGTGTCGGCGGCCGCCGCCCACAGCTCGGGGTCCAGGCTCTCGCCAGCCGCCTCGCACAGCCGCTGGTCGGCTTCCAGCGCAACCGCGACCGCCCGGCGTGGCCGCTCGCCCGCCAGCCGCTTGGGGTTGAAGGCGGCGTACGGTCGCAATCCCACCGGCAGCGCCTCACGGTCGAGCCGCTCCGCCGCGCGGCGCACGGCACGTAGCAGCGGCCCCCACAATGGCGCGGGAAGATCCATGAGTATCTGCGCCCCGCCCGAGCCACTGCTCACCGCCCGATCACCGCGCCGTCGCGGCCCCGTCGCTCGATGTCACGCCGTCGGCCGATGCCACGCCGTCACCCGAAGTCACGCCGTCACCCGAAGTCACGCCGTCACCCGATGTCACGCTGTCACCCGAAGTCACGCCGTCACCCGAAGTCACGCCGTCACCCGACGCCGTGCTTGGCGCCATACTTCCGGGAGCGGACACCACCTCGATAGCGTCCGCCGCGCCGCACCAGCGACACGTCACCGGGCCGACGCTGACCTCCAGGCGTTCCTCGGCGTCCACGGTGCCGCCGCCAGACAGATCCAGATGCCAGAAGCGCCGCACACGTTCCGTCGACTCGACATCGAAGCGGGTCAGGTTCCCGCAGGCGCCGCAGCGCCAGCGATGGCCGGGGTCAAGGCCAGGCGGCGATTCCATGACGATCGTCCTCCAGCGGGGTCTGCGCGCGTGCTGCGCAGGGTAGCGTCGGCGCCGCGGAGGGGTCCGCGACCGACGCCGAAGGCGACCACCGTTGGACAACCGCATCCTGTGGCTGCGGCGCGACCTGCGCCTGGCCGACCACCCCGCCCTGGCCGCTGCCTTGGACGCTGGCGGACCAGACCACCGCGTCGTGCCGCTGTTCGTTCTCGACCCCACGCTGCTGCGCAGCCGGCGCATGAGCCCGGCCAGGCTGTCGTACCTGTGTGACGCGCTGGCCGACCTCGACGGATCCCTGCGCAGCCGCGGTGGACGCCTGGTGCTGCGCGAGGGTGACCCAACCGCCGTGGTGCCCGCCGTCGCCGCCGAGATCAAGGCCACGCAGGTTCATCTGTCGGGTGATGTGAGCCCGTACGCGCAGCGCCGCGACGCCGCGGTGAGGCGAAAGCTTGCCGCCGACGGGGTGGCGGTGACGCTGCACAACAGCACGTTCGTGCAGCCACCCGGCCGTGTGTGCTCGGGATCCGGCGAGATGTACCGGGTCTTCTCGCCGTTCCAGCGAGCATGGGCCCGCCTGCCGGTCGGGACACCGCTGCCAGCCCCCGACCGAATCCCTGGGCACGGCTCGCTGCGCTCGGAGCGGCTGCCGACGCTGCGCTCCTTGGGCGTCGACCTCGACGCCGGGGTGATCCGCGGCGGCGAGACGCACGCGCAGCAGCGCCTCGAAGCCTTCCTCGACGAGTGGTCAGAGCGCTACCACGAGGCCCGCAACCACCTGGGCGAGCCGGCGACCAGCCGCCTGTCAGCCGATCTGCACTACGGCTGCGTGAGCCCTCGAGCGATACTGGCGGAGCTGGATCGGCGCAAGCCGGGACACAAGGCGTTCGCCACCGAGTTGGCCTGGCGTGACTTCTACGCGCACGTGCTGCACGCCTGGCCGGAAGTGCGCACCAGCGAGTTCAACGCGGCGTTGCGGACGCTGCCGTGGCTGGGGGAAGGCGAGGCGTTCACGGCCTGGACGCGGGGGCGGACCGGCTATCCCGTCGTCGACGCCGGAATGCGCCAGTTGCTGGCCGAGGGCTGGATGCACAACCGGGCGCGGATGATCACCGCGAGCTTTCTGTGCAAGGACCTGCTGATCGACTGGCGCCTCGGCGAGACGCACTTCCTGCGGCATCTGGTCGACGGTGACCCGGCCAGCAACAACGGCGGCTGGCAGTGGGCCGCCGGCACGGGCACCGACGCCCAGCCCTACTTCCGGATCTTCAACCCCGTGCTGCAGGGCCAGAAGTTCGACCGCGACGGCGCCTATGTGCGCCGCTATGTCCCTGAGCTGCGACCCGTCGAGGACAAGTGGCTGCATAGCCCGTGGCAGATGCCCGAGGATGTGCAACGCGAGGTCGGCGTCCGCATCGGCCGTGACTACCCGGCACCGATCGTCGACCACGCCGAAGCACGGCAGCGGGCGCTCGACTGGTTCGACGAGCACAGCCAGCGTCCTACCGCTTCGCCACATGAGGACAGCCGCGACTGACCGCCCGCCCGGCGGGCAGCCTGGTTCAGGCCAGTGGGAAGCGAGGAAAGCGCAACTGCGGCGAGGCGCCCTCGGCGTGAATCTGCGACACCACGTCCAGCGCGCCTTGTGCCAGCACGCCGGCCGCGACCCCGCCGTAGACGGCGGGATACGGGGCCATGTAGCGCGCGGCGCGCTCCAGCAGCGTCACGGCGCCGCTGTCGTTACCGCGCTGGGTGTGACAGCAGCCCACGGCCACCTGCGTCACGCCCTTCCAGAAGTCGCGGTCAGCGTCGTCGACCAGGTCGGACTTCCAGATGTACTCCAGGAACTCGTGCGCCTCGAAGAAGCGTTCGGCGTCGAACAGCCGCGCGGCGACGGCCAGCGCCTCCTGTAATCCGTCGACCACCTCGGCCGGCTCCACGCGCTCGGGCATCTCGTCGGCACGGCCGCGGGCCAGCGGGCGGCCGAAGCGATCGCGTGGCCTGGCGTTCTCGGCTCGGCCCTCGGCGTTGCGGTCGCGCTGCGGGTATCGCGACTGCGACACGTCGGTGCCAGGCATGCTGGTCTCGTCTCCTAAGGGTTGTCGTGCCATTCTGCCCCGGCTAGCCCGGATGCGTCATAGCCTGCAGTCGAACGAACCTGGGTGCGTCGATTCCGATCAGGAGGCAGCATGGGGCAGACGCCGCGAATGACGCTGTCGGGCATCGTGCTCGACGCATCCGACCCCCGCGCGCTGGCGGC
>JALZLC010000333.1 GCA_030858885.1 Actinomycetota bacterium | reverse complement strand
CCCGCCATCAGAACTCCTGGGGACACCACGGCGCCGGGTCGGTGGCGAACAGCAGGTCGGCGCGGCGAGCACCGCCCGGGGTGCACTCCTCGCCAGCACCCGCACGCACCTGGCGGGCCAGGGGGACGGTGCCAAGGAACGCGGCCGCCAGGCCGGCGGTGGGCACGCGCACGTCGGCGGCGGCAGTGGTCCTGGAACAGGACGCCCCGCCGGGACCGACCTCCAGGCGCCAGACTCCGGCGTTCCACGGGCACAGCTCGTCAACGACGTCCAGGACCACCTCGCCCTCGCGGTCATAAGCACGGCCGGCCAGAGCGGCGTCGAGGTGCACCAGACGCAGCCACAACCCGTCGAAGGTCCACGACCGCAGGCGACGGGCGTCCGCCAGCAGCAGGGGCAGCCCGTCGTCGGTCGGGCGGGCGTTGACCTCGATCTCGCCCACCAGGTCAACGTCGAACAAGAACCGCCACAACGAGGCGGCGGCCACGGCGTCGGTGGCCATGTGCTCGATCACCAGGAGGGTGCCGCTGGGCAGCCCCTGCTTCGAGCTGCCTTTGCCCCGATAGATCACGTACCCGCGTTCGCCGAGCCGCGCGAGCTGGCGCCGGCTGTAGTCCTCGCGCTCGTCTTCGGGATCATGGGCCAGCCACGCGCGCCACTCCTGGGGGCTGCGGTTGGGCATGCCCGGCCGCGTGGCTCGTACGGCGTCGTGGATCGCTGGGAACGTGGCCAGGGCTTCCTCGACGTCGACGAACCCTAGGCCTCGCTCGAACGCGACCCGGTCGTGGAACCTGGTGTGCGTCGCCGCGAGCTTGGAGTACACGGCGGGCGCGGCCATCCCGTAGCCGTAGCGGCCGTAGATGGGCGCCTCGGCGGCGAACAAGCCGGCCAACGGCTCTCCGGCCTCGGCGACGTCGGCGAGCTGACGGGCCATCATCGCGCGCAGGATGCCCCGGCGGCGGTGCGTGGGCAGCACGCCCACGGCCGTCAGCCCACCCATGCGCAGCTCACCGCCGGGCACCGTGAGCCGGTAGCTGAGGGTGCCGGCGGTGCCCACGATGTCGTCGCCATCGAAGACGGCCAGCGTGCGGTCCAGCTCCGTGATCTCGCGCCAGCGCTCCAACGCCTCGTCGCTGGGCTCCTCGAAGAACGCCGTCTCCGTGGCGCGTCCCCAGGAGATGAACTCCTCGGCGGTGATGGGACGCATCGTCAGGCCGTCGAACTCGACAGCAGTCACGCGCGATCCGCCTCCTCGACCACAGCCTTGGGGCCGTCGCCACCGACGACCAGGCAGGCGCGCACCAGGTCTCCAGTGGTGGTCCGCTCGCCTTCGCGCAGCCGCACTGCCGCACCGACCACGACGTCGAGCCCAGCCTCCCAGCCGGGTGAGTCGCCGCGGCCTCGACGGTCCAGCTCCGACCGCGCCAGCGCCAGCGCCTCGGGGTCGGGCAGCAGTGCCGCACCGTCGGCGTCGGGCGCGGCGGCCACGGCCAGCAGGAGGGCCACCGCACCGCCGGCGATGGCTCGGACCTGGGCCACGACGCGCGCCGCCGGCTCATCCATGTCGGTCGCACCGGCAGGCGACAGGCCATACGTCTCGCCGGCACCATCGACCTCGCCGAACACGTCGTCGACCAGGAAGCCGTCGAGGTCGCGGTCGTAGCCGGCGCCCGCCAGCAGGTCGGCGACGTCGTCGGTGCCAACCACCAGGGCGGCCTCGAGCAGGTCGACTGTGGTCGCCGCGCGGGCGCCCGAATGCTGGACGGCGTTGCGCACGGCGGCGTCCAGCGGTGGCGCTGGCACGGATACGGCACGTTCGGCCAGGACGGCGGCGGCCGAAGAGCGGTTACGCAATCGCCGGCCGGCCTCCCCCTCGCTCTCCACGGCCAGCCCCGCCAGCAGATCCGCCACGGTGGCGTGGCGGTCCAAGGCCAGCGCGGCGGCACGGGCCAGGCTGACGGCGACGAGCGCCTGGTCGGTCAGCCGGGCTGGCATGCGACAACTCCTTTGACGGGCAAAGCGCGCGATCCTACACTGGCGGTCCGGTGCGCTGCGGCGCACCTTCTTTCTGCCACTTCAGGAGAGCGCATCGTGTACGCCGTCATCGCCACAGGCGGGAAGCAATACCGCGTCCAGGTCGGAGACACCCTCGACGTGGAGAAGCTGGTCGCCGACGACGAGGGCGCGGTCGCCTTGCGGCCGCTGCTGCTGGTCGACGATGACGGCTCGGTTACCTCTGGCAAGGATGATTTGGCCTCCGCCACCGTGAGGGCGGTGGTGCTGGACCAGGTCAAGGGACCCAAGCTCACCGTCTTCAAGTACAAGAACAAGACCGGCTACCGCAACAAGAACGGTCACCGTCAGCCGCTGACGCGCATCCGCGTTGACGGCATCAGCAAGCAGTAGCGCCCAGCGGGTCGGGCGCATCGAGATCGGGAGGAACCGGCATGGCGCACAAGAAGGGTGGAGGGTCGTCCAACAACGGGCGAGACTCCAACCCCAAGATGCTCGGGGTGAAGCGCTACGGCGGACAGGCCGTCAAGGCGGGCACCATCATCGTCCGCCAGCGGGGCACAAAGATCCACCCTGGCGCCAATGTCGGCCGCGGCGGCGACGACACGCTCTTCGCGCTGTCCGACGGCAAGGTTTCCTTCCGCAGCTCCGGTGAACGCAAGTACGCCGAGGTTCATCCGTAACGTCTGCTCGCCACCGCATGCCCGACCGGACGTTGACGGGTACGGCGGCTGGCATCACGATGGCGAGATGTCCGAATCCGACCGGTTGCCGTGGCCGTCTGGTCGCGCCGCTCGCCTGCTGTTCCCGACTTCGCGGTCCGACCTGCGGCTCAGCTGGCACAGCGAGCGAGATTGCCTCGTCGTCAGTCTGTGGCGGAACCAGGAGTGCGTCGGCAGCGCGCCGCTGGGGCCAGCAGACACCGCCGAAGTGGCGTCGTTCATCGTGTCGCACCTGGGCAGCCGCGCGTCGTGGGGTCCTCGACTGGTCACCACCGCACCTGCCGAGCGGCGGTGGCTCCGGCTTCGTTCCTGGAGCGACGCGGTGCGGGGCTTTCTGCGCAGCAGCTGACGGTCTCGCCCGGCTAGGCTCGACCTGCCCACGGCGAGCGGACGGTCAGCCGCCGCCCGCAGTCGCGAGCACCGAGGGATCCGGCACCGGCGCCGGTCCGGGAGGTTGTCATGCAGGTCGTCGACTCACTCGTCGAACTGGTCGGCAACACGCCGCTGGTGCGGATGAACCGCTTCAGTGCCGGCGTCGCCCCCAACATCCTGGCCAAGGTGGAGTACCTCAATCCGGGCGGCAGTGTGAAGGACCGCATCGGCCTGGCAATGGTCACCGCCGCCGAGCAGGCGGGCCTGCTGCGTCCCGGCGGGACGATCGTCGAGCCGACCAGCGGCAACACCGGCGCGGGCTTGGCCATCGTGGCCGCGCAGCGCGGCTACCGCTGTGTCTTCGTGATGCCGGACAAGATGAGCAAGGAGAAGATCGATCTGCTGCGCGCCTTCGGAGCCGAGGTGGTGGTCTGCCCCACCGCCGTCGAACCTGACGACCCGCGCAGCTACTACCGGACGGCCGACCGGCTCAGCGAGGAGATCCCCGGAGCCTTCCAGCCCAACCAGTACTACAACGACGCTAATCCCCAGGCGCACTACCGTTCCACCGGCCCGGAGGTCTGGGAACAGACCGACGGGCGCATCGACGTGTTCGTCGCCGGCGTCGGCACAGGCGGCACCATCAGTGGCACGGGGCGCTACCTCAAGGAGCGCAAGCCCGACGTGCTGGTGGTTGGCGCCGACCCCGAGGGGTCGCTGTACTCCGGCGACGAGGTCCGCCCTTACCTCGTCGAGGGCGTCGGCGAGGACTTTTTGCCCGGCACCTTCGACCCTGCCGTGGTCGACCGCTACGTGCGGGTCAGCGATCGCGACTCCTTCTTGACCGCCCGGCGCATCACGCGGGAGGAGGGCATCCTCGTCGGCGGCTCCTGTGGCACCGCGGCCTATGCGGCCTTGCAGGTCGCCGCCGAGTATCCCGCGGAGGCCACGATCGTGGTGCTGCTGCCCGACTCGGGCCGGGGCTACCTGTCGAAGATCTACAACGACGACTGGATGGCGTCCAACGGCTTCCTCGACCGCTCTGGCGCTGCGGCGCGAGTGCGTGAGGTGCTGGCGGTCAAGGGCGGCGACCTGCCCGCCATCGTGCATGTGCACCCCGACGAGCCGGTTCGCGAAGCCATCGCGACGCTGCACACCTACGCCGTCAGCCAGATGCCCGTGGTCAAGCGCGACGACGCCGAGTCGCGCGACGACGTGCTCGGCAGCATCCGCGAGCGCGGTCTGCTCGAGCACGTCTTCCGCGACCCGGCGACGCTGGAGCGGACCGTCGGTGAGCTGATGGATGACCCGCTGCCGGTGGTCGATGCTCGCGACACCGTCGAGGGGGCGATGTCGGTCCTGACCGGGCAGGCGGCGGCGGTGCTGGTTTGCGACGGCCCCGTGCCCACCGGCGTGCTGACCCGCGCCGACATCCTCGAGTTCCTCATGCGCAAGGACCGTCGGTGACCGCTGCGGACGGGCTCGGCTTCGCCAGCCGCGCGATCCATGCGGGGCAGGATCCCGACCCGCAGACCGGCGCGGTCATCGTGCCCGTCTACCAGACCTCGACCTTCGCGCAGACCGCTGTCGGCGAGCATCGCGGCTGGGACTACGCGCGCAGTGGCAACCCCACCCGCGACGCGCTGGAAGCGGCGCTGGCGTCCCTGGAGCGGGCCGCGCACGGCTTCGCGTTCTCCTCGGGGTTGGCCGCCGGCGACGCGGTGCTGCGGACCTGCAGTCCCGGTGACCATGTGGTGATGGCCAACGACGTGTACGGCGGCACCTACCGGCAGTTCGCCAAGGTGCACCAGCCATGGGGCCTGAACTTCGACCCGGTTGACCTGTCCGACCTCGAAGCGGTGGCGTCGGCCTGGCGGCCGCAGACGCGGCTGCTGTGGATCGAGACGCCCACCAACCCCTTGATGACCGTGTTCGACATCGCCGCCCTCAGCGAGCTGGCCCATGAGCGCGGCGCGGTCGTGGTGGTCGACAACACCTTCGCGACGCCCTATCTGCAGCAGCCGTTGCAGCTGGGCGCCGACGTGGTCGTCCACTCCACGACCAAGTACCTCGGTGGCCACTCCGATGTCGTCGGCGGCGCGGCTCTCACCAGCGACGACGCGCTGGCGGAGCGCATCGGTTTCCTGCAGAACGCCGTCGGTGGCGTGCCTGGCCCGTGGGACACTTGGCTGACCTTGCGGGGCATCAAGACCCTGGCCGTGCGGATGCGGGCCCACTGCGAGAACGCCCGCGCCGTCGTCGCCACGCTGGTGGAGTCCACGGCCGTGCGCCAGGTGCTCTACCCGGGGCTGCCGACCCACCCGGGGCACGAGGTCGCCGCCCGCCAGATGTGCGACTTCGGCGGCATGGTCAGCTTCCGGATGGCCGACGAGGACGCCGCCCTGGCCGCCTGCTCCCGCTTCCGGCTGTTCACCTTGGCCGAGTCGCTGGGCGGCGTCGAGTCGCTGGTGGAGCACCCGGGGCGGATGACCCACATGTCGGTGGCCGGCTCACCGCTGGAGGTGCCCGGCGACCTGGTGCGGCTGTCGGTGGGGATCGAGGATCCCACCGATCTCGTCGCCGACCTGGTACAGGCGCTGGGCTAGGAGTCGTTGGTGCCCAGCCGCGGCGCGTCGCTGACCGCCCGGGGTGGCCGGACGAAGAAGGACCAGTGGACCGCCGTACCCTGGTGCGATGGCGGACCCCCACGCCCAAGCGACACAGCGCCTGGCCCGGCTGCGTTGCGCGGCTTCGCAAGTTGGCTTCCTGGCGCTGTCAACGCTGTACCGCCGCTTCCGAGCTGGGGTCGCGACGACCAGCGGGCAAGTGGAGCCCTATGCGTTGGCATGGCGGGAGGCGAACCGCATC